>JBBQXH010000086.1:0-9235 GCA_038209835.1 Gaiellales bacterium
GAGGTGACGCGTGTAGCACTGGTTCGCGTCGACGAGCATGTCGACGTCGTAGCCGACCTCGTCGCGGATCGCCCGGAGCGACGCGATGTCGCTCTCGACGTCGAGCCCGACCTTCACCTTGAACGCCTTGAACCCCTGGTCGACGAACGCCCGCGCCTGGAGAGCGGCTCCGGACGGGGTATCCCAGTAGACGGAGCTCGAGTAGCACGGCACGGGGTCGTGGAACGCGCCGCCGAGGAGCTGATAGACAGGCGCCCCGAGCGCCTTCCCCTTGATGTCCCAGAGCGCGATGTCGATCGCGGAAAGGATCGCGACGCCGACCGAGCGCCCGCCGTGGACTCTGATGATCGAGCCGTAGTAGATCTTGTCCCAGAGGTACTCGATGCGATGCGGGTCCTCGCCGACGAGCGACGCCGCGAATGTGTTGTCACAGAGCGACGCGACGGAGCCGAGGTCGAGCGACGCGCTCCCGAACGAGCACGGCCCGTAGCCCGAGATGCCCTCGTCGGTCGTCAGCTCGACGAACGCCGCTTGCCGCCGCAGCTTGTAGCCGGCGCCGCTTCTCACCCGGTGCTCCTCCGGGATCAGCGTGTCGACGATGTGGGTCTTGACGCCGGTGATCCTCACCCTGCGACCACCCGGTAGAGGTCAGCGAGATCGTCCCGAGTAACCGGTCTCGGGTTCGTCGCGATGTTACGGCTCTTCATGGCGTCCTCCACCAACGTAGGAATGTCGAGCTCGTTCGGGTCGAGACCCCACTCGCGAAGCGTCGAGGGCAGCTCGACCGAGCGAAGGAGATCCCGAACCGCAGCCACCCCTCGCTCGGCAGCCTCGGCCGGCGGAGATCCCGCAACGTCCACTCCCAGAGCCTCGGCGATCTCGGCGAGCTTCTCCTCGCACGCAGGACGGAGGAAGTCGATGCCGGCGGGCATGAAGATCGCGTTGGCGACCCCGTGCGGGACGCCGTGATGAGCGGTCACGGGCGTCGATGCCGCGTGCACGATCGCGTTCGCGTTCATGTTGAACGCGATCCCGGTCATCGTGCTGGCGAGGGAGACCTGGCCAATCGCCACCGGATCGCGGTCGTAGACCGCTCGGCGGAGGTTCGCGCCGATCATCCTGATAGCGCGGATGTTGATGGCGTCGAGGAGCGGGTCGGAGCCGAGGTTCAGGTAGGACTCGATCGCGTGCGCGAGGGCGTCGGCGCCGGTCGCAGCGATGATGTGCGGCGGGGCGCTCAGCACGAGCTCGGGATCGACGATGGCGACACGGGCGGCGAGGTTCCTGGCCGCGCAGACCACCTTGAAGTGCTCGGCCGGATCGGTGATGACGACGACGAAGGTCACCTCGGCGCCGGTGCCGCAGGTGGTCGGCATGCAGACGACCGGGGGCCCCGGCTTTGGAACCAGATCCTTTCCGCGGTAATCCCAGATCGACCCGCCGTTCTCGATCAGCGCGGACGCGGCCTTCGCGGCGTCCATCGAGCTCCCGCCGCCGAGACCGACGAGACCGTCGCAGCCTTCGCTCGCGTAAAGCTCGGCGATCTCGGCGAGGTTCGTCGTCGTCGGGTTCTGCTCGGTCGCCGTGTACAGCGCTACGTCGAGCCCCGCCTCCCTGATCGAGCCTGCGATTCGATCGACCAGGCCGGCCCCGGCGACGCCCGAGTCCGAGACGACGAGCGCACGCGTGACGCCGAGCTCCGTGAGACGCGCACCGACCTCCCTCGAAGCTCCCGGCGCGTAGAAGACCCGGGTCGGGCACTCGAACAGATGCACGCCGTCCCAGGCCATCGAACCTCAGCGTTTCGGGGTCGGCAGGGGGCCCATCGCGTAGAGCCCGAGGACGAACTCACGGTTGCGGCGGACGATCACGGCCGCGGTCGCGCGCGCTCGCTCGACGTCCCCCGCCTCAATCGCATCGACCAGGCTGCGGTGGGAGTCGACGCTGACACCCAGGTCTCCGAACCGCCGGATCGCCGCCTCGGCGCCGAGTTCCATGTCTTGCTTCAGAAACGAGCGGATGTCGAGCATCGCCCGCAGCAGATACCGGTTGCCGGCCGCCTCAGCGAGGGTGAGATGGAACTCGACGTCCGCTTCCGGATAGTCGTGCGGACTGGCGGAAGCGGCCTCCATCCCGTCGACGCACGCTCGGAGCCTCGCGATCTGCTCCCGCGTGCCATGCTCGGCTGCCATCGCAGCAAGCTGAACCTCGATCACCTCACGAGCCTCGACGAGCTCCTCGACCTCCTTGCGCTCGAGCGGCCGCGCCGGCGTCGCCTCGGAGATAGCTACGGCGCTGCCGACGGTTCCGGGCTCGGGCGCGACGAACGTTCCGCGCCCAGCGTGTGTCTCGATCATGCCCGCGCTGATCAGCATGCTGATCGCCTCGCGAACCGACCCGACGCTGACCGAGTAGATGCTCGCGAGCTCCCGGTGCCCCGGAAGCCGAGCCCCTCGCTCGAGCTCGCCCGCGGCGATCTGGCGACGCAGCCGGGCTGCGATCGTCGCCGGCACGTTTTGCCGTCTTGCGGGCCTCTGTCCGTCGAGACTCATGAGCGTGCCACTGTTCGGAGCGATTCCACCGCCGCTGACGCTAACAACTACGACGTTCCAGCGTCAAATCTCGCGATGGACGAACGGTTACCCGCTGGACATAGCGACCGCGCGTAGGTAATAGTGCCAAGCTCTCTGTGATCGGAACGCGCTTGACGTGAGCCGGTAAAGAGAGTTAGAAATCGTTTTCAAGAATGCGGGGAACGAGTTCGGGAGCGGCCGATGACGACCGGCCGGGGGTTTCGTACCGAGGAGGAGGCATGAAGAAAAAGCTCGAGAACATGAAGGACGCATTGCCCGGTGGAGACCTGCTGAAGCGGCCCATCAGCCGAAAGCAGTTCGTTGCCGGAGCGGGTGCGACCAGCTTCGGGCTGCTTCTCGCCGCATGCGGCGGCAGCAGTTCGAGCAGCACGACGGAGGCGGCCGCGACGACTGCGGCGGCAGACACGAGCGCCGCAGACACCGGTGCGTCGACGGGAGGCTCGGCGTCCAGTGAGGCGCTCAAGGAGGGCCTCGCTGACGGGATGTACGGCGGCCCGGTTGGCTTCCCCGGCGCGGAGCGCTATCAGTACCCACTCGACTCCGAGGAGGGTCGCGCGATCTCGGCCCTGCGGCAGATGAAGCAGGACGGCACGGCGCCGGACACGATCATCGTCCAGACGCTCGACTTCGCGAAGCCGCAGTTCACGACCGGTTTCGAGACCCCGGACGGCAACGGGGCATCGATCGTCGACATCTTCGAAGAGGAGACCGGAATCAAGATCGAGTTCGTCGAGACCTCGCCCGCTGACGAGTATCAGACGAACCTACGAAACGCATCGACGAAGAACGGCAGCTTCGACGCGGTCACATCGGCGATCGAGGAAATGGGCGACTTCGCCGAGGCCGGCCTCCTCCTCCCGCTCGACGAGTACGTCGACAAGTACCAGCCGAGCTGGAGTGACCCGACCTACGGCTACGCCGGCGGCGACACCACGGTCACACTGTTCACGCAGTACAAGGGCACCACGTACTTCGTCGCCTTCGACAACGACACGCAGCCGTTCATGTACCGATCCGACCTCTGGGAGGATGCGAAGGAGCAGGCGAACTTCGCCGACAAGTACGGCTACCCGCTGGCCTTCCCGCTGACGTGGGACGAGCACAAGGACATGTCGGAGTTCTTCACACGCAAGGACGCCGCGACGCCGCTTTACGGCGACGTGATGACGTATGCGCCGTTCTGGTGCGTCGTCAACTTCAACCAGCGGTTCGTCTCGGCGGCCAACCCGAACATGCTGTACTTCAACGACGACGGCTCCGCCAACGTCAACAACGAGGCCGGCGTCACGGCGTTCTCGGAGATCCTCGAGAACCTCCAGTATCACGGCCCGGGAGCCCTGCAGAAGGACTGGCTCGCCCAGTACCAGCTGATGGGCTCGGGGAACGGCGTCCAGGGTGGATCGTTCCCGAACTCGACGAAGATCATCCCGGGGAACAAGGACATCGACACCGCAAACGTCGGGCAGTTCATCAAGACGAACGTCACCCCCGGCCGGGTCGTCGACGGCGTGCTGATCCGACGACCGGTGATCTTCTACAACATCTGCTACGGCGTGAATGCGTTCGCAGACGAGAGCCGGCACGAGCCCACCTACCTCTTCCTGCAGTGGGCAGGCGGGGCGCGGATGTACACGTACCTCTGCTTCAACAAGAACGGCTACCAGGATCCGCACCACACCTACACGCTGGAGGATCCGTACACGGCCCAGAGCTACAAGCCGCAGCCGCTTGGCGCATTCCAGGAGATCGTGCCCCGCACGGCGCCGCCGATCACGATCCGCGGCGGCTCCGAATACCGGACGTCGACTTCCGACATGATCCAGGCGGTGCTGACGAAGCAGATGACACCGGAGGCTGCTGCGAAGGCGCTCGAGGAGGCCTGGAACAAGACGACGGATCGCCTCGGCGTCGACGTGCAAGTGGAGGCCCTGAAGACGCTCTACTCGGCCTTCCCGACGGTGACCGACACTCCGGACACCCAACTCGACATCACCGACGTTTCGACGGTCGTTTCCTAAGGCCGTTCGACCCGCTGGATGGAGGCACACGGCGAGCAGATGAAAGTCCGGCAGGCGCCCAAGCGGCGCTTGCCGGACTTCGGCGGGCGAAGCCACAAGGGCATCGGCAATAGCCTCACGGCGCCGGGCCAGCTCCTGATGGTATTCATTGTCGCGTTTCCCGCGGCGCTTGCGATCTACATCGGCTTCACAGAGTGGAACCCGACGAGCGGTGTCACCGTCTGGCGCGCCTACGAGTTCTGGCACTGGTTCGACGGGTACTGGGAAGCGCTGACGTCTCAGGTGTTCTGGGAGGCGATGTGGCACACGGTGCTCTTCACCGTCGTCTGCACCGCAATCGAGTTCGGTCTCGGGTTCGCCCTTGCCCTCCTCCTGCTCAAGAACTTCCGGGGACGCGGCGTGCTGATGGTGTTCTTCCTGTTGCCGATGATGGTCGTCCCGGCCGTCACCGGCTTCATCTTCTTCATGATCTTTCAGGTCGACGGACCGTTGAACCAGGCGCTCGAGATCATCCTCGGCCACCCGGTCACGATCGACTGGCTCTCCAATCCATCGCTCGCCCTGTGGACGACGATGGTGGGCGATATCTGGCAGTGGACGCCGCTCATGTTCCTCATTCTCCTCTCGGGACTCGTCGCCCTTCCCGAGGATCAGACGAACGCAGCCCGCATCCTCGGCGCGAGCTTCTACCAGCAGATGCGCCGCCTCGTGCTCCCGATGCTGAAGCCCGTCATCCTGATCGCGCTGATCATCCGAGCGATCGAGGTGTTCAAGATCTTCGACGTGGTCTATCTGATGACAAAGGGCGGCCCGGGCACCGCAAGCGAGACAATCTCGACCTATCTCGTGAAGCAGGTGAACATCAACGGTCGCTGGGGCTACGCGAGCTCCGTTGCGATCCTCGTGCTGATCTTCGTCAGCATCGTCGCGATCCGCGCCATTCGGCCGATCGAGCAGGCGCAGGACGAGACGCTCGAGGAGCTCGTGGGGTCAGAGAGCCCGTCCGAGGCTCAGGCCGAGCGAGTCGAAGAGGCGATCGACGCGGAGGCGCGGGTCTGATGGGCATCGTCGACGCTCCAGTCGAGGCACGCAAACCGGTGGTCGAAGCGCCGTCTTGGTCTGTGGGCCGTATCCTTCGGCCGGTCGGCCGCTGGGGTGCGATCCTGCTCTTTGCGCTCATCTTCGGGTTTCCGCTCTACTGGGTCGTCACGATGTCGTTCAAGCCGCTCGCCGAGTGGAATCCGCCTGGCAAGGTCTACTGGTGGCCTGACAATTCGACCCTGAACAACTACAAAAGCGTCCTCAACATCCAGAGCGACTCGGGAGCAGCCGACGGCGAGCTCTCGGTCAGTGACCTCCTCGGAAGCAGCTCGGGCGCCTCGAACACCAACAACGCGCGGCCCTACCTCAAGAACAGCGCACTCGCGGCAACGCTCGGCACGCTGATCGCCCTGGCGGTCGGCATTTTCACCGCCTACGGGATCGCGCGCTTCAGAGCCGGCGGACGCATGCTTCCGTTCCAGATCCTCCAGCTTAGGATGTTCCCGCCGATCGCGGTCATCATCCCGCTGCTCTTCATGTGGGTGTATCTCGGCCTGTGGGACACGTGGTACGGGCTCGCGATCCTTTACGGCGCGGTGACGTTCCCGTTCGTCGTCTGGTTGATGCGAAGCTTCTTCCAGGAGGTCCCACGTGAGATATCCGAGGCGGCGATCGTCGACGGCTGCACGCAGTGGGGAGCCTTCTTCAAGGCCGTGCTTCCACAGGTCAAGGGCGGCCTCGCGGCCACCGCGCTCTTCGTCTTCATCCTCAACTGGTCGGATTTCCTGATCGCACTCGTGATGACGCAGGACAAAGCCAAGACGGCGCCCGTCTTCCTGAGCTCTTTGCAGGGCGGTGGAACAGGCCAGCAGTACGGTGTGCAGGCGGCGCTCGCGATGATCCTGATCTTGCCGCCCGCGATCTTCGGGCTTCTGATTCAGCGCTACCTGGTCCGCGGCCTCACTTTCGGCGCGATCAAGCGGTAACCGAACCATGGCGAAGATCACGCTTGACAATTTGACGAAGCATTTCGGTGATCTGCACGCGGTCGAGGGCCTGAACGTCGACGTGCCTCACGGGTCGTTCACGGCGCTGCTCGGCCCGTCCGGGTGTGGGAAGACGACGACGATGAACATGATCTCGGGGCTGGAGCAGCCGACGGCCGGGGAGATCTATTTCGACGAGTTCCCGATCACGAAGCTCGAGCCGGGCAACCGGAATGTGGGCTTCGTCTTCCAGAACTACGCGATCTTCACGCATATGACCGTGTACGAGAACCTCGCGTTTGGCCTGCGTGTGAAGAAGAAGGACAAGCTCGCGAAGGCTGACCTCGACAAGCGGGTTCGCTCGGTGGCGGACACGGTCGGATTGTCGGCGGCGCTCGACCGCAACGCGTCACGGCTGTCAGTGAACGACATGCAGAAGGTCGCGCTCGGGCGGAGCATGATCGTGGAGCCGGCGATCTTCCTGCTCGACGAGCCGTTCTCGAACCTCGATTCGGCGTTCCGCGCCTACATGCGCACCGAGTTGAAGCGGATCCAGCACGAGATCGGCCAGACGATGGTGTACGTGACGCATGACCAGGTCGAAGCGATGAGCATGGCCGACAAGATCGCAGTCATGGATCTCGGAGTCCTCCAGCAGTATGCGACGCCGGATGAGCTCTACAACAAGCCTGCGAATCGGTTCGTCGCCAACTTCATCGGCTCGGTCCTGAACAACTTCCTCCCGGCGACCTACAAGACGGCAAACGGGACAGCGGCTGCTCTTCACCTCGCGATCGACGGGAGCCGGTCGATCGACGTGTCCGACCGCAAAGCGGCGATCGAGGGGCGCACGGGCACGGGCTCGCTCTCGGTCTCGGTGCGGCCCGAGCGGACACGTATCGTCGCGCCGGACGCCGAGGAGGCGACGATCCCGGCTCGTGTGATACTCGTCGAGCCGCTGGGCGCGAAGGACGTCGTCCACATGGAGTCGGGCGGGATCGACGTGCGCACGCTCTCCCAGCCTTCCGCGCGACCCCGAATCGGCGACAACGTCGGGCTCGCGTTCGACGAGGCAGCCGTCCACGTCTTCGACGACGACACCGGTCTCGCACTGAGGTAAGGCGCCCATGGCGACGATCCGACTCGAGAGCATCACGAAGCGCTTCGGGCCGATCACGGCCCTCGACGACGTGTCGTTCGAGGTCGCGGACGGCGAGTTCTTCGCGATCCTCGGGCCTCCCGGCGCGGGCAAGACGACGACGCTGCGCACGATCATCGGCCTCGAGAGGCCAGAGCAGGGCGACGTGTACCTCGACGACGACCGCGTCACCGACGCATGGCCCGGTGACCGCGACATGTCCATCGTCTTTCAGAACCTCGCTCTCTACCCGGACAAGACCGTTTACAACAATCTCGCCTTCCCGCTGAAACAGCGAAAGGTCGCCAAGGACGAGATCAAGAACCGCGTCACCCAGACGGCGAAGGTGCTCCACATCGAGCACCTCCTGAAGCGCAAGCCCGGGAAGCTCTCCGGCGGCGAGCGCCAGCGCGTGGCGCTCGGGCGGGCGATCGTCCGCGACCCCAAGGCGTACCTCTTCGACGAGCCCATCTCCGCGCTCGACGCGCTCCTGCGCCTCGAGATGCGCACCGAGCTCAAACGCCTCCAACGCGAGCTCGGCCGCACCCTGGTCTACGTCACGCACGACCAGGTGGAAGCAATGAGCATGGCCGACCGGATCCTTGTCCTGCGAGAAGGCGTCGTCCAGCAGATCGACACGCCCGAACGCGTCTACCACAGCCCGGCAAACCGATTCGTCGCGACCGTCATCGGATCCCCACCCATGAACTTCGTACCCGCGACGATCCACCTCGAGAACGGGACCCTCAAGGCCGCCCACACCGAGTTCGCGATCACCACGCCCGCCCCTCAGACCGACCAGTTGAAAGACGGCGACACCTGCTGGATCGGCATCCGCCCCGAAGACGTCCGCATCGAGACAACGGGCGAGGAAGGCATGAAGGCAACCGTCTACGTCACCGAGCCCCTCGGCGGCGAAACCGTCGTCGACCTCCAATTCGGCGACCGCGTCCTCAAGGTCCTCGCCCCACCCACCCTCAAGCTCAAGCAGGATCAGCCCGTCCGTGCCTTCCTCGACCACAAGCGCGTCCACCTGTTCACCGAGGCAGGCGACGCCGTTGTCTCAGCGGCCGGCGACGACGTCTTCGACGTCACGGTTACCCAGACGAGCTAGCGGAGCTGGCTCGAGATCTCGTGGAGGTGCGCGCCGGTCGTACCGCAGCAGCCTCCGACGACGGCTGCGCCGTTGTCGGCCGCCCACGCCGCGAATGCTGCCATGTCGTTCGGCTCGGCCGGATAGCGGCCGGTCAACGGCTCGGGAATCCCCGCGTTCGGCTTGACCCAGAGCGGCAGGTCGACGCCGTGGGCCTGCATCTGCGCCGCGAAGTCCTCGGCCGTCGCCTTCGCGGCCTCGAGCGAGCGCCCGCAGTTGAAGCCGATTCCGTCGACCCCGAGGCCGGCCATGGTGAGAACGACGTCCTCGACGGTATGGCCCATCATCGTGCGCGGTTCGGCGAT
>JBBQXH010000087.1:0-9216 GCA_038209835.1 Gaiellales bacterium
TGTTCGAGGAGGCCTCGGAGGCTGCCGGGCTCGATCTCGAGAGACTCTGCTTCGAGGGCCCGATCGAGGAGCTGACGGAGACCGCGATCCAGCAGCCGGCGCTCGTCGCCAACTCCCTTGCGTGTCTGCGTGCGGTGGAGGAGCTGGGAGTGGCGCCGGCAGCGGTCGTCGGACACTCAGTCGGCGAGTACTCGGCACTCGGCGCGTGCGGGGCGCTCAGCGTCTCCGAGGCTGTCAGGCTCGTCCGCGAGCGGGGGATTGCAACGGCTGAGGCTGCGCGCGAGCAGCCGGGCGCGATGGCCGCTCTGCTCGGGCTCGACGACGAGGTGGTGGAAGAGCTCTGCGCCGGGCTCGACGGTGTCTGGCCGGCCAACTACAACTGCCCGGGCCAGGTCGTCGTGTCGGGCCGGGACGGCGCGGTCGAGGAGCTCATCGCCCTGGCGACCGAGCGCGGCGCCCGGCGCGCCGTGAAGCTCCGTGTGACCGGGGCATTCCACAGCCCGCTCGTCGCGTCGGCCTCGACCCGTCTGCGCCCCGCCGCCGAGCGGGCGGAATGGCGCGATCCGGCCGTTCCGTTCATGTCCACGGTAACCGCGTCGATCGAGACGAAGGATCGCTTTGCCGAGCTGCTCGTCGAGCAGCTCACGGCTCCAGTCCGGTTCAGGCAAGCTGTCTGCGCCCTGATCGACCGGGGCGTCGACGTGTTCGTCGAGGTCGGCCAGGGGACGGTTCTGAGCGGCCTCATCCGCCGGATCGACGAGTCGGTGACCGCGATGTCGGTCGGCGATCCGACATCGCTCGCAAAGCTCGAGGAGGTGCTTTCCACACATGGCTGACGGGTTCTGCCGTCTCGACGGCAAGGTGGCGATCGTGACCGGAGGATCGAGAGGCATCGGCGCCTCCGTCTCGCGCGAGCTTGCCTCGGCCGGCGCGACGGTCGCGATCAACTATCGGTCCGGAGCCGACGCCGCCGATGCGCTCGCGAAGGAGATCGGCGGGCTTTCGCTGCAGGCGGACGTCAGCGAGGACGCCGGCGTCGTCGGGCTCGTCAAGCGTGTCGAGGCCGAGCTCGGGCCAGTCGAGATCCTCGTCAACAATGCCGGCATCACCCGCGACACGCTCCTCGTGCGGATGAGCGACGAGGAATGGGACGAGGTCGTGCAGACGAATCTCCGCGGCACCTTCCACGTCTGCAGGGCGGTCGCACGGGGGATGCTCAAGCGGCGCAGCGGCGCGATCGTGAACATGACGAGCGTCGTCGGCGTCCACGGGAACGCGGGGCAGACGAACTACGCGGCCTCGAAGGCCGGGATCATCGGGTTCACGCTGTCGCTCGCGAAGGAGCTCGGAAGCCGGGGAGTGCGGGCGAATGCGATCGCGCCCGGCTACATCACCACCGAGCTGACGGACAGCCTCCCGGACGAGCTCAAGCAGCTGATCCTCACGTCGACGCCGCTCGGGCGTCTCGGCGAGCCGGAGGACGTGGCCGGTGCGGTACGCTTCCTCTGCTCGGAGGAGGCCCGGTTTGTGACCGGAGCGGTGCTCCAGGTCGACGGCGGTCTCGGGATGTAGGAGGCGAAACAGGTGGCAGCGGACAACGGACGGCGGCGCGTCGTGATCACCGGGATGGGGGCGTTCACCCCGCTCGGCAATGACCCCGAGACGTTCTGGAAGAACATCATCGCCGGCAAGAGCGGTGCGGGGCCGATCACGCAGTTCGATACCGATGGCTTCCCCGTCACCTTCGCTTGCGAGGTGCGCGGGTTCGATCCGACCGAGTGGATGGACGCGAAGAGCTCCCGCCGGATGGATCGATTTGCCCAGCTCTCGATCGCCGCCGCCCGGATGGCCGAACGCGACTCGGGAATCGATATCGCTGCTGAGCCGGAACGGATCGGCGCCGGGGTCGGAACCGGGATCGGCGGCCTCTGGAGCTTCCAGAACTGCCATCTCGACCTGATCAACAAGGGCCCCGATCGGTGTAGCCCCTTCTCGATCCCGTCGATCCTCCCGAACATGGCAGCCGGCTGGGTCTCGATGGAGCTCGGGACGCAGGGGCCGCTCTCGGCGCAGTGCGAAGCGTGCGCCGCGTCCAACATGTCGATCGGTGACGCGTTCGACCAGATCCGGCTCGACCGGGCCGACGCGATGATCGTCGGCGGCACCGAGTGCGGGATCGCCCCGGTCGGCGTCGCAGGTTTCGGCGCAATGCGCGCGCTCTCCCGTCGAAACGATGCCCCCGAGAAGGCCAGTCGGCCGTTCGACGCCGAGCGCGACGGGTTCGTCATGGGGGAGGCGTCCGGGATGCTGGTCCTCGAGGAGCTCGAGCACGCGAAGAAGCGCGACGCGAAGATCTATGCGGAGCTAATCGGCTACGGCCTTTCCTCGGATGCCCATCACATGACCGAGCCAGATCCCGTCGGCACGCAGCCGGCGCGCGCCCTCGCCATCGCGGTGGCCGACGCGCAGATCTCGACGGACGACATCGACTACATCAACGCGCACGCCACCTCGACACCGGTCGGCGACTCGAGCGAGACCCGCGTGATCAAGGTGGCGCTCGGCGAGGAGAAGGCGTACCGGACGCCGATCTCGTCGACCAAGGGCGCCACCGGACATTGTCTCGGCGCATCCGGCGCCGTCGAGGCGATCCTGAGCATCTACGCCACCGTTCACGACGTCGTTCCGCCGACGATCAACTACGAGAACCCGGATCCCGAGTGCGATCTCGACTATATCCCGAACGAGGCCCGCGACGTGAAGGTGAACGTCGCGCTCTCGAACAACTTCGGTTTCGGCGGGCACAACGCCTGCCTGATCTTCCGGAAGTTCCAGGGATAGCAGCTGTCCGTGACTGCTCTCACGGTTCGCAGGCCGAGCCGGGAGGACGCCGGCGACGTGCTCGCTCTGTGCCGCGACTTCGACATCGCGTTGCTCGGCGAGTCCGAGTGGACGCTCGGCGACCTATTGGCCGAATGGGACGAGCTCGATCTCGCCCGGGACGCCTGGCTGGTCTTCACGGGCGATCGTCTCGGAGGGTACGCGGCGTTCGAGAATCGAGGCCAGGGACGGTTGACCGCCGACGGATACGTGCACCCCGACCTCCTCGGCCGCGGGATCGGGACGATGCTCGTCGAGCTCACCGAGGGCCGAGCCCGCGACGAGGCGGCGGCGATCCGTGATGCGCACGGAGATGCGGTCTTGCAGAACACCGTCCTGCAACTCGATGCGGGCGCCCACAGCCTGCTCGAGCGGCTCGGGTACAGGGAGGTCAGGCAATCCTTCCGAATGGCGATCGATCTCGCTGACCGACCTTCGCCCCCCGACGGGATCCCGGGTGTTCTGATCGATCGCTTCGAAGAGACGCGTGCCCGCGAGCTCTACGAGGTCGTCGAGACCGCGTTCGCGCAGGAGTGGGGCCATCGGCGCCAGGAGTGGGAGGAGTGGCGGAAGAGATGGCTCTCAGGACCATGGTACGACCAAGGCCTCTGGTGGACGGCGTCGTCCGGAGACAGCCTCGTGGGCGTGATCATCTGCCGCGAGCGCTTCAACGACGCTGGTTGGGTGTCGCGGGTCGGAGTGCTGCCGGATTGGCGAGGAAGGGGGATCGGTGGGGCGCTGCTTCAGACGGCCTTTCGCGGACTGTACGACCGCGGGGAGCGCCGGATCGCTCTCGGTGTCGACGCCGCAAACCCGACCGGGGCGACACGTGTCTACGAGCGGGTCGGTTTGCGGGTCTCGTACGCCGCTGCCATCTTCGAGAAGGCGATGTACGGCCAGTGAGCCGGCTTCGCGCTCGGTGCCCCAGCTGCCGAACGCTCACTGCAGTCGCCCTCGAGGACGCATATGAGTGCCACTCTTGTGGTGCCACGTTTCGCGCGGGCCTCGTCCGGGTTCCCGCTGCATGGGGTGTCGGCGGGGGTGAGATGGTCGAGGCGGCGGCCCTCGCCCTTCCGTATCCCGAGGTGGCAAGCGTGGACGCGGGCTCGCTCGCCGAGCAGACCCTCGCGATTGCCGCGGCGCTCCCCTCGCGCCCGCTCGTGCTCGGGGGCTGCTGCTGCGCGCACGTCGGTGTCGTGGAGGGCCTGGCGGCTCGCTACGAGCGGCTCGGCGTCGTCTGGCTCGATGCCCACGGCGACCTCAACACGCCGAAGACGTCACCGAGCGGTAACGAGTGGGGCATGCCCCTTCGCATGCTCCTCGACAGCGGTGCGGTGGCGCTCGAGGACGTGATCCTGATCGGGGCTCGAGCTCTTGATCCGCCAGAGGATGCCTTCGTCGCCGATCGCGGCCTCGCGCACGACCTCGACGCTCTGCCGGACGTGCTGGCCGGCACCGATGCCGTGTACGTCGCACTCGACGCCGACGTCCTCGATGCGTCCGAAGGGGTCTCCGTGTGGCTACCCGAGCCGGATGGGCTCTCGCTGTCGGCTGTCGAGAGCATCCTCCGAGAGGTCGTTGGGCTTCGCCCGCTTGCGGGGGCCGGGCTGACGGGGCTGACAGGCGATCCTCGGAACCTCGCCCCGCTCGACCGCCTCTGCGGCGCTCTCGGACTGTGAAGAGCCGGCGCCCGTAGAATGGCGACCATGGCGAGCCGGATCGACGTGTCGATCGAGAATCGCGGCACGTCGGGCGAAGGCGGCGGGTCGCCGAAACGCGATCCGAACACCTGTCTTCAGTGCGGGTCGCACTACCGCGACGACGAGCTCGACCGGGCGCTCCGCGTCTGTCCGCACTGCGGGCATCACTTCCCGGTGCGGGCCAGGGCGAGGATCGAGCAGCTCGCCGACCGCGGGACGTTCTTCGAGGAGGAGGAGACGCTGCGATCGGCCGATCCGCTTGCGTTCTTCGATCTCCGCCCGTACACGGAGCGGATCGCCGAAGCGGAGGTCTCGACCGGGCTCGGGGACGCGATCGTCATCGGCGTGGCGAAGATCGAGCGGCGAGACTGCGAGCTCGCGGTCATGGATTTCGCCTTCATGGGCGGCTCGATGGGCAGTGCCGTTGGCGAGAAGTTCGCGCGAGCCTGCGACCGCGCCGCCGATCGGCGGGTGCCGCTCGTCTGCGTGACCGCCTCCGGCGGCGCGCGGATGCAGGAAGGAATCCTCTCGCTCATGCAACTGCCGAAGACGGTGTGCGCCGTCGAGACGCTGCGAGAGACGCCGTGCGCGTTCGTCGTCGTCATGACCCACCCGACGACGGCGGGGGTTCTGGCGAGC
Source organism: Gaiellales bacterium (assembly GCA_038209835.1). Classification (GTDB taxonomy): domain Bacteria; phylum Actinomycetota; class Thermoleophilia; order Gaiellales; family Gaiellaceae; genus JBBQXH01. Next base: position 5,220 of record JBBQXH010000087.1, read on the forward strand.
TTTGCCAGCCTCGGTGACGTAATCGTCGCCGAGCCGGGAGCGCTCCTCTCGTTCACCGGCCCGAGGGTCGTCCAGCAGACGGTCCGCGAGAAGCTTCCCGACGACTTCGGCCTCGCCGAGTCGAACCTCCGCTTCGGCCATGTCGACCACATCCTCACGCGCGACCAGATCCGCCCGTTCCTCGGCCGGCTGCTCGCCCTCTTCGCCGATGGCGGATGAGCGGTCGGCGTAGGGTGCCCGCGCTGCCTGGCGCAGTCGAGCAGCTCCGACTTCGTGAGCGGCTCGCAAAGCTGGGCGACCTCTCGCTGCTTCGCGGCGCGGGCGTCTCGGGTGAGCTGGGGCGCCTGCAGCGCCAGCTCGACAAGATGGGCGCCGAGCCGACGGAGGACGAGGTCTGGACCGCGGTACAGCTCGCGCGCCACCAGGATCGTCCGTACACCCTCGACTACGTCGAGCGGATACTCGACGACTTCGTCGAGCTCCACGGCGATCGTTGCAACGCCGACGACGCGGCCATCGTCGGCGGCCTCGGCTCGTTCGACGGCCGAACGGTGGCCCTCGTCGGGCACCAGAAGGGCCGTGACATCCACGAACGGACGCGCCGGAACTTCGGCATGGCGCTGCCCGAGGGATATCGCAAGGCGATCCGTGTCATGGAGCTGGCCGAACGCCACGGCTTCCCGGTCGTCTCGCTCGTCGACACGCCGGGTGCGTACCCGGGCGTCTCGGCCGAGCAGCACGGGCAGGGGGGTTGGATCGCGCGCTCGCAGCTCACGATGGCGAAGCTACGCGTCCCGACGGTCGCGTGCGTGATCGGTGAGGGTGGATCGGGCGGCGCGGTCGCCATCGCGCTGGCCGATCGTGTCCTCATGCAGGAGAACGCCATGTACTCGGTCATCTCGCCCGAGGGCTGCGCGACCATCCTGTGGCGTGATGCGGGCGAGGCGAAGAAGGCTGCCGCCGCATTCAAGCCGGATGCGGTTCATTGTCTCGATCTCGGCGTGATCGACGGCATCGTGCCCGAGCCTCCGGGAGGCGCTCACGTCGATCACGACGCTGCGGCGGGGCTCCTGGCGGAGAGTTTGCGCGCTGCCCTCGCCGACGCGTCCGAGGGCGACCCGGCGACCCGGATTCGGCGTCGTAGGGCCAAATTCAGGGAGATGGGAGTCTACGTTGCCTGATGTCCCCCATTTGGAGTATCCACGGGACCCACAGAGTTATCCCCGGTCCGGTTCCGAGGCTGGGAATGGCCGGCCTCCAACTGTTGACGAAGGCTTCGCCATTCGGTGATGGGACGGAGAACGCCGAGGCTCGCCGAGTACCGGCGCAAGCGCGATCCTGACCGTACGGACGAGCCGTTTGGGGACGAAGCCGAGCGGGGAGCGAGCCCGATCTTCGTCGTTCAGCGCCACGCCGCGCGGCGCCTTCACTACGATCTGCGCCTCGAGCGCGACGGTGCGCTTGCGAGTTGGGCTGTACCAAAAGGGTTACCGACGGACCCCGGCTCGCGTCATCTTGCCGTCCATGTCGAAGATCACCCGCTCTCCTACGCGACGTTCGAGGGCGAGATCCCGAAGGGTGAGTACGGCGCCGGCACCGTCGAGATCTGGGACCGGGGAACGTACGACCTCGTCGAGGAGAAGCCTGACGGCGGTCTGACCGTCAGGCTGTGTGGCGAGCGGCTGAACGGGATCTGGACACTCGTTCCCGCACACCTCGACGGGAACGAGAAGAACTGGCTGCTCCTTCGCAAGCGCGACGGGGAGGAGCCCGGGACGGCGCCCGAGACGAGCTATGAGCCGATGCTCGCGACGCTCGGCGACGAGGTACCGCACGGCCCGGACTGGCTCTACGAGGTGAAGTGGGACGGTCACCGGACGATCGCGCGAGTTCGTGGCGGCGAGCCGAGTCTCTCCAGCCGGACGGGGAAGGATCAGAACGAGCGGTTTGCCCCGATCGCGCGCTCCCTGCCGCGCGCGCTGCGATCTCCCGACTGCGTCGTCGACGGCGAAGTCTGCGCGCTCGATTCACAGGGGCGACCGAGCTTCGCCGAGATGCAGCAGGGATCAGGCGCCCTCGTCGTCTACCTGTTCGACCTGCTCGAGCTGGACGGGCGACCCCTGCTCGATCTGCCGCTCGCCGAGCGGCACGAGCTGCTCGCGGAGCTCGTCGACCGGGGAGAGAAGGTCGTCCGTGTTTCGGAGACCTTCGATGACGGGGACGCTCTCTACGGCGCCGCGCGCGAGCAGGGACTCGAGGGGATCGTCGCGAAACGGGCATCCTCCCGGTACCAGCCGGGAAAACGGACACGGGACTGGATCAAGGTGAAGGTGCACGAGCGTCAGGAGTTCGTCATCGCCGGGTATACCCGCGGAGCCGGGCGGCGAGCCGGGTCGCTCGGGGCACTCGTGCTCGGTGTTCAAGAGGGCCGGGACCTCATCTGGGTCGGGAACTGCGGCACGGGCTTCTCGGACGCGGAGATCGAGCGGCTCCTTACGAAGCTGCGTCCGCTCGAGCGGGCGACGTCGCCGTTCCGCACGGTTCCGAAGATGCCTCGCGTCCGGAAAGACGATGTGGTCTGGGTCAGCCCGAAGCTGGTCTGCGAGGTGGAGTTCGTCGAGTGGACTCAGGAGGGACGTCTCCGCGCGCCCTCCTACCAGGCTCTGCGGGAGGACAAGCCGGCCGATGCGGTCAGACACGAGCGTCCCGCCGAGCTCGAGCTGGGGAGCGGATCGAAGAAGCTCCTCCTGAAGAACCTCGACAAGGAGTTCTGGCCGGAGGAAGGGATCACGAAGGGCGATCTCGTCGACTACTACCGGCGCGTCGCTCCCGTTCTCGTCCCTCATCTGCGGGGGCGGCCGTTCACGATGAAGCGCTACCCCGACGGCATCGAGGGAGGGCACTTCTTCCAGAAGGATGCGCCCTCCCACATGCCGGACTGGATCGAGACCCGGCCCTTTCCGGCCAGCTCCCGTGACGGAAAGCGCACGCGCACGATCCGCTACCCGCTCGTGAACGACGAGCTCGGGCTGGCCTGGATGGTCAACATGGGCTGTATCGACATGAACACGTGGTACTCGCGCGTCGACCGCCCAGACCGCCCCGACTACGTTCTCTTCGACCTCGATCCGTCAGAGGGCGTCTCCTTCGCGGACACGGTCAAGGTCGCGCTCCTCGTCAAGCAGCTGCTCGACGCCCTGGACCTCGAGGCCTGCGCCAAGACCAGTGGGGCGGACGGAATTCACGTTCTCGTCCCGATTGCACGCCGATCGACCTACGGCGACACGCGCGAGTTCGCCGAGATCGTCGCCGGAACGCTCGCCCGGACCCACCCGGAGCTCGTGACGACGCAATGGGTGAAGGCGAAGCGCCACGGAGTGCTGATCGACGCGAACCAGAACCGCCAGGGAGCGACGATCGCATCGGTGTACTCGGTGCGACCGCATCCGGGAGCACCCGTCTCGACTCCGTTGCTATGGGAGGAGCTGAGCGAGTCGCTCGACCCGCGCGACTTCACCATGGACGTGGTGCTCGGGCGAGTGGAACGGCACGGCGATCTCTTCGCGCCCGTTCTGTCCGGGAGGCAGTCGCTCGCTGCGGCACTGCGGTCGGTGCGGTAGGGCTCCCTTGGGCGCTGTGCAGATTGCCGTCGTCGGGGCAGGGAGCGCCGATCCGGTTACCGAGGCCCTTGCCGAGCAGGTTGGCCGACTCGTTGCGAGCCGGGGCGCAACGCTCGTCTGCGGTGGGCTCGGAGGTGTCATGGAGGCTTCCGCGCGCGGTGCACGCGAGGCCGGCGGCACCACGATCGGCATTCTCCCGGGCGAGTCGCGCACGGCGGCGAATCCGTGGATCCAGCACGCGATTGCCACAGGGGTCGGCCACGCGCGAAACCTCGCGGTCGTCGCGAGCGGCGATGTCGTGATCGCAGTCGGCGGAGCGTGGGGGACTGCATCCGAGATCGCGCTCGCCCGAACGCTCGGCCGACCGGTGATCGTGC
>JBBQXH010000088.1:0-9151 GCA_038209835.1 Gaiellales bacterium
CGACGTGAACGGCCCGAGTCGGGGGTCGGCGAGCTCGAGCGCCCGAGCCAGGGTCAGCTCCCGCTCTGCCACCACGATCTCCTCGACGACGTCGCGCGCCTCGCGCACGAACTCGATCGTGTCGTCGAGGAACCGGTCGACGTCGGTGCCCTCGATGACGTCGTAATGCGCGGTCAGAAGCCGCTCAGGCTCGAGGCTGATCAGCAGCCGGGCCGATGCTTCGTATGCGGCTGCATCGAAGTATGGCGGCGGATGGATGACGTGTCCCTCCATGTCGAGGAGCCCGGTCGCCATGACCGCGTCGACGACGATCGCCGTCCGCGATTGCGGCACCCAGAGTCCGAGGTGGCCGGGCGAGTGGCCCGCAAGGTGCAGCACGTGCGCGTCGCGACCCAGACCGAGCCGGAAGACCTCGCCTCCCTGGAATCGTAGGTCGACGGGGACATCCGGGCCCATGGCGTCGCGGAGCCAGGCGGCAACGTCGGGCGGATAGGCGATTCCATGGGCGGCGTACCAGCCGTAGCGCTCGCGCAGAATCCTCTCCCGATCTTCGATCCACGGAGCGTCGAGCCAGTGCGCGCAGATGAGCGCCCGCGGTGCGACCTCCCGCATCGCGGCGTTCCCACCGAAATGGTCGACGTCCGCGTGCGTGTTGAGGATCAGATCGATCTCCGAGGGATCGATGCCGACCGCGGCGAGAAACGGCAGGATCACGTCTCCCGGCGTCTCCTTGACACCCGTATCGACAAGGAGCGTCCGCTCGCCGCGCAGCAGGTACTGCGAGAACGGCCGCGGGCCGAGGACCGACTCGATCCGGTGGATTCCAGGAGCGACTTCCATGCTCGCGCCGATCGTATTCGCGCCTGGAATCGTTATCAACCGCGCTCTGTGCGAAGGCTATCGGAGGTCACTCCGGCAGGAGGCGAAGCGTCGGGCAGTGGCGCGGGCGGATCGCTCCAAAGTGCCGGCGATCGAGCGTCACCACGAGATCGGTCTCGAGCCGCTCCGCGAGTGCGACGACCGACGCGTCAGTCCCTCCGAGCGGAAAGTCACCGTACTGCTCGACGAGCTCCGCCATCCTCACCCAGTCGTCGGGTTCAGGAGCCTCCACGTCGAATGCCGCTATCTCGCGAAGGAACCTGCCTTCTGTCGGTGCTCCAAGCCGAAGGCCGACCAGATACGTCACCTCGGCGACGACGAGAGCCGGGAAGACCAGGCGAAGGTCTCCTCGCGCGAGCACCGCGAGCGAATCGCGATGCCTTCGGTCGTCCTCGTCGACTGCGGCGTAGAGCGGGCCCGCGTCAACGATTGCGATCAGCGGTCCACTCCCGCGCGAGGATCTCCTCGATGCGCTCGGCCGTGTCGTGATGCCCACTGCGCCCGAGAGCCGCAAACGGCAGCGGACGGCGAGCGACTCCGTTCATGCCGACATGATCCGCGAGCGCTTGGCGAGCAACCTCGGAAACGGAAACCCGGCGTCGCTTCGCCTCTCGCTCGACCGCAGTCGCGAGATCATCCGGGAGACTAATTGTGGTGCGCTTCATCACTGCATCATAGCATCGTCAGTACCTGAACTCTCGCCACGTGCGGCCGCTGACGGGCATCCGGGACGGCAACCCCCCAGACCTCTCGCCACGATTCACCAGGGCTCTTCCTGGATCGACTCGCGCGTCGAGCGGACCGCGTCCTCATCTTCTGCGGCGGTTGACGGTACGCGCGTGTAGCCCTCGACGATCGCCTGATCGATTGCGCGCCGTGACTCGTCCTCCAGCGGCAGGTCAAACATCATGTCTCAGTAGAGGAACATCGGCTTGCCAGCGACGTGGCGGATCTTCGGCCGGTAGGCCTCAGCGTCGTAGAGACCCTCGACGTCGACGCGCTTGAGGCCCTCGCGGGTGATCGAGAGCGGGATGTCCGTGTAGACGCCGCCCCGGAGGGCGACCATCCGGCCGGCCGATCCCTCGCAGGCGAGCGAGACGGCCATGACCGCGTAATTGGTCGCGACCATCAGGTCGAGCGAGTCGGGGTTCCCCGAGCGCATGAGGTATGCGACCTGCTGGTAGATGATCCCCTCGCCGGTTCTCTCCTTCAGCAGCTCGCCCGTCAGCAGTCCGATCCCGCCGAGCTTCTGGTGCCCGTAGGCGTCGGCCTCGCCGCTGGCCACCATCGTGCCGCCCGCCAGGGTCGCGCCCTCTGAGATCGTGAGCATCGCGTAGCTCGACGGATTCGCAGCCTTATCGGCGACGAGCAGCGCGCCCAGCTTTTCGACGTCGAACGGCACCTCGGAGATGACGGCGCGATCGACACCCGCGAGGTAGGCGGTGATCAGCGAGGTCTCTCCGCTGTAGCGCCCGAACAGCTCGACGACTGCGATGCGCTCGTGTGAGCCGGCGCTCGTCCGGAGTTGGTGGATGAACTGCACTCCGCGGGTCACCGCTGTCGAGAAGCCGATGCAGTAGTCGGTGCCGTGGACGTCGTTGTCCATCGTCTTCGGGATCGCAACGACGGGAACCCCCTCCTCGTGCATCCGCAACCCGTACGAGAGCGTGTCGTCGCCGCCGATCGGGATGAGCACGTCGATTCCCTCGTGCTCGAGCACCCGGAGGACGTGGTCGGTCAGGTCGACCGGGACGTCGCCCGTAACGTGAGAGGCGAGAAAGGCCGGAACGTCGTCCGGCTTGACCCTTCCGGGATTCGTGCGCGACGTGTGGAGGAACGTTCCACCCGAGCGGTCGACCGTGCGGACGACCGCTGGAGTCAGCGGCTCGAAGCTCGCGGCGCGCGTCGCGGAATCGTCCGGGTTCGCGGCGACGAGCCCGTTCCACCCCCGCCTGATCCCGACGATCTCATGACCTTCCTCGCGGGCGAACAGGACTGCAGCCTTGATGCACGCATTGAGCCCGGGGACGTCGCCGCCCCCCGTCAGGATCCCGATCCGCATCGCAGCGGAGACTACGTGTCAGGCCTTCAACCGGGGTCAGGTCTTGCATTCCAACAGATCCTTCGGCCAGCGATGGAAAGTTCGAATGCAAGACCTGACCCCAGGTCGGTTCGTCGGTTCAGGAGTAGTCGAGGTAAACGGTCTTCGTCTGCGTATAGAAATCCGCGACGGCGCCGAGTTCCTTCGGGCCGAGACCCGACTCCTTCAGGCCGCCGAAGGGCAGGTGGTTCTCGGCGCCGATCGGCGGCTTGTTGATGTGCACGACGCCGGCGTCCGTCTCCCGCATGAAGCGGATCGCGGCATTCAGGTCGCGCGTGTAGATCGCTGACGAGAGCCCGTAGCGGGTCGAGGTCGCGACCTCGAGGGCCTCGTCGTAGTCCTCGACCTGCATCACCGGGAGGACAGGCCCGAAGACCTCCTCGTTCGCGATCGTCATCGAGCGGTCGACCTTCGCGAGCAGCGTCGGCTCGAGGAAGTAGCCCGACGCAGCCCCATTTCCAGCGCGAGCGCCCCCGACCACGACCTCGGCACCCTCGCTTTTCGCGCGATCGATCGATCCGAGCACGTCGAGGAGCGAGGCCTCGTCGACCATCGGCCCGATGTCGGACCCTTCTTCGTCTCCCGGCCCGACCTTGACCTTCCGCGTCTCCTCGGCGAGCAGCTCGGTCAGGCGACCGGCAATCGAGCGCACCGCCACGATTCGCCGCGGAGCCGTGCAGCGCTGTCCCGTCGTCCCGTAGCTCGCCATCGTGCAGCCTTTCGCGGCCCGCTCGAGATCGGCGTCCTCGAGCACGATGACCGCGTTGTGCCCGCCCATCTCGGCCTGCACCTTCTTGCCGAGCGCCGCAGCCTTGACGTTGATGTCGACCCCGACCGCAGTCGATCCGGTGAACGAGATCGCCTTCACCCGCGGGTCGGTCACCATCGCCTCGCCGACCACGCGGCCAGAGCCGAGGACGAGGTTGACGACGCCGTCGGGCAACCCGGCGTCGTGGAGCGCCTGGACCAGGGCGATCGCGCAGAGCGGCGTCAGCTGCGCGGGCTTCAGCACGACCGTGTTGCCGCAGATGAGCGACGAGCCGAGCTTCCAGCTCGGAATGTTGAGGGGGAAGTTCCACGGCGTGATCAGGCCGACGACGCCGAGCGGCTCGCGGAGGGTCAACCCCAGCATCCGATCCGACTCGGTCGGTGCCGTCAGACCGGTGATCGAGCCACCCTGATGGCCGATCCAGGCCATGAACTGCATGACGCGCGGTACCTCGCCGCGGGCCTCGGCGAGCGTCTTCCCCTGCTCGCGGGTGATGAGCTGCGCGATCTCCTCCTGCCGCTCCTCGATGATCCTCGAGGCCTTCTGGAAGATCTGCCCGCGCCGGATCGGCGACATCGCCTTCCAGGCCGGGAACGCGTCGGCGGCCGCTGCGATCGCCGCCTCAGTGTCGGCGGCCGTCGACAGCGGCACCCGCGCGAGGACGTCGGCTGGATTCGCCGGGTTCAGGTCGTCGACCGCGTCCTCGGTGGAAGCTCGCAGCCACTGACCGGCGATGAAGTTCTCGAGCGTCTTCATTCGTGGGTCCGGGCATGACCGACATTGCCGTTGAGGATGATCCCGCCGTCGACGACCAGCTCCATCCCCGTGACGTAGCGGGATGCGTCCGAGGCGAGGAAGATGAACGGGTCGGCGATCTCCTCCGCCGATGCGATCCGCCCGAGCGGGATGCGCTCGTTGTAGGTCTTCCGCACCTGCGGTGTATAGGCGACCTGATTGAGCGGCGTGTCTGTCGCCCCGGGCGAGAGCGCGTTCACGGTGATCTGGTGCGGGCCGAACTCGACCGCGAGCGTCTTCGTCAGCCCGAGGATCCCGCCCTTCGCCGTGACGTAGGCCGACAGATCGGCGATCGGCTGGATGTCGACGACCGAGGTGACGTTGATCACGCGGCCGCCGTTTCCCTGGGCCACCATCTGCTTGATCGCCGCCCGGCAGCCGTAGTAGTAGCCATGGAGGTTCGCGGCGAGGAGGCCGTGCCAGTCCTCGCTCGTCATCTCGAGAAACGGCTTGACCATCAGGGCGGCCGCGTTGTTGATCCAGACGTCGATGCCTCCCCACTCAGCAACAACCCGATCGGCGATCTCCTGCACGTGCACCGGGTCACCGGTGTCGCCCTTGAGAACGATCGCCCGCCGGCCCGTCTCGCGGATCGACGAGGCCGTCTTCTCCGCCTCGGTGTCCGCGCTTCGGTAGGTGATCGCGACGTCGGCACCGGCTGCGGCGAGGGCGATCGCCGCGGCCGCGCCGATGCCTCGAGAGGCGCCGGTGATGACCGCACGCCTGCCCGCCAGGTCATAGGATGAACGTCCTCTCACAGCGACCGGTACGTGATCTCCTGCCGCTGCCCGGTCTCGTGCGACCGGACGATCGCGTCGCAGATCTCGGCGCAGCGGTACCCGTCCTCCATGGTCGCGCCGCGTGGTCCGACGGGTGTGTCCTCCTTGATGCAGGTGAGCAGGTGCAGCAGTTCGTGGACGAAGTTGTCCTCCCACCCGATCATGTGCCCGTGCGGCCACCAGTGCTCCCAGTACGGATGGTAAGCCTCCGAGACGAGCACGTTGCGGAAGCCCTGTGCGTGCGCTCCCGGTGAGGAGTCGACCATGTTCACGAGGAGCTCGTTCTGCCGCTCCGAATCGAAGAGCAGCGTCCCCTTGGAGCCGTTGATCTCCCACCGCATCTGGTTCTTGCGCCCGGCCGCGAAGCGTGTCGCCTCATACGTTCCGATCGCGCCATTCTCGAACTCGACGGTCGCCTCGAACGCGTCGTCGACGTCGACGGTGCCCCCCGGCCGCTCCTTGATGAACGTGCGAAGAACGCCGTTCACCGCGGTCGGATTCCCGGCGAGGTAGCGCGACTGGTCGATCACGTGCGCGCCGAGATCCCCGAGGGCGCCGGAGCCGGCGACCGACTTGTCGAGCCGCCAGACCTTCGGGAACTGCGGATCCATGATCCACTCCTGGTGGTAACGGCCGCGGAAGTGGTAGACCTCCCCGAGCTCGCCCGCGTCGATCATCTCCTTGGCGAGGCAGATCGCCGGGTAGAAGCGGTAGTTGAAGGCCGTCATCGCCTTCACACCGTGCTCGGCCACGCCCTTCCAGATCTCGTAGCTCTCGTCCGCGGTACGCCCGAGCGGCTTCTCACAGATGATGTGCTTGCCGGCCTTCGCGGCCGCGATCGTCGGCTCGAGGTGAACGTCGTTCGGCCCGCCGTTGTCGAACACCTGGACGTCCGGGTTCGCGACGACGTCACGCCAATCGGTCGACCACTTCTCGTAGCCGAACCGGCGCGCCGCCTCCTTGACGGCCTCCTCGTTTCGACCCGAGATCTCGACCAGCCGCGGAATGAACGGCGGCGGCCACGTCATGTAGGCGATCTTCTTCAGCGCGTTCGAGTGCGCCTTGCCCATGAACGCGTAGCCGAGCATGCCGATCCCGATCGAGGGGATGTCTCCCTCGGAAGCGGCCTCGCCCATCGTGACGAATCCGACCTGTGGTTCCTCAGCCATGTCTCTCCCTTCGCCCTACGCCAGCCACCAAGCGGTGGAGTCAGGCCCGAGCGGCTTCTTGATGATGAGCGGCTTCAGGAACTGGATGCATTGCTCGCAGCCGTCGTCCTCGGACATGACCGGATCCTCGTGCTCGAAGGAGAGGACGTAGTCGTACCCCACCTCGAGCAGCGCCGTCATGACGCGCTTCCACTCGACGTCGCCCCATCCCGGGACGCGGTAGCGGGCGGCGCGATCGGGGCGCTGCCAGGAGCCGCCACTCGTCACGCCGTCGATGTGGAGGATGTCCTTCTGGAGCTCCCAGTCCTTCGCGTGCGCGTGGAAGATCCGATTGCCGAACTTCTTGATGAAGACGACCGGGTCGATCATCTGCCAGATCAGGTGGCTCGGATCGAAGTTGAAGCCCCAGTCATCCCGGTCGAGCCGCTTGATCGCCTCTTCGGCCGTATGGACGTTGTAGGCGATCTCGGTCGGGTGCACCTCATGGGCGAAGCGGACGCCGAGCTCCTTGAAGCGGTCGAGGATCGGGCTCCAGCGCTCGACGAACAGCTCCCAGCCCTGTTCGTAGATCGCGAGCCGCTGCGGCGGCCAGATGTACCAGCTCTCCCACACCGTCGATCCGAAGAAGCCGCAGACCGTCGGGACCTCGAGCGCCGAGGCGACCTCGGCGGTCTTGATGATGTGCTCTGTCCCCATCTTGACCATCTCCTCCTTGTCGGAGGTTCCGGCCCACTCATCGAGGCTCGCGTCGGCAAACGGCAGCACCATCTGCGAGAAGAGGTGGTTCGAGAGCGCCGAGATCTCGAGGCCCCTGTCGGCGAGCGCCTTCTTGACGCCCTTCCCGTAGGCCGGATCCTCGGCAGCCCGGTCGGTGTCGAAGTGGTTCGATCCCCTCCACGCCGCAAGCTCGACCATCTCGTACCCGAGACCGGCTGCGTAGTCGGCAACCTCCTCGAGCGGCTTGTCGTTGTAGAGAACGGTGAAGAGCCCGATCTTCATGCTGCAACCTCCCTCTCGTCGGCCAAACGGCTCGAACCTACACGATTGCCGCGCCCAGTCACCCGAGACGCGGATCGAACACGATCTTGATGCCCCTGCCCGCTTTCAGGTCGGCGAAGACCCGCTCCCACGCTTCGAGCGGCGCGACCTCCGAGACGAGCGCTTCGAGGTCTACTTTCCGATCTTCGATCAACGCAATCGCCTGGCGCCACGACCGCGGGGTCGATGCGAAGCCCGAGGTCATCACGAGCTCCTTCTGGAAGATGTTGTCGAGCGGCACCGTAACCGGCTTCCCGAACACCCCGATCTGGACGTAGCGCCCGCCACGGCGGGCAGCGTCGAGGCAGGCCGCCGCGCCTCCGGCGGCGCCCGAGCACTCGATCACGACGTCTGCGCTGGTGGGCTCGGGGGCGTGCGCCGTCGCGAAACCGAGCCCGCGGGCAGCCTCGAGACGGATCTCGTCTTGCGGAAGCCCTACGACCAGGACGTCGCCTCCGAGCGCGCGGGCGACCTGGGCGGCGAGCAGCCCGATCGGCCCCGGCCCCGTGACGACCACGCTGTCGCCCGTCGTCACCTTCGGTGGATCGAAGAGGCAGTGACAGACGCAGGCGAGCGGCTCCGTGAGAGCAGCCGCGTGGTCGCCGAGCCAGTCTGGCACCCGGTGCAGGTTCCGGCCGGGGACGATCACCTGGCGGGCGAAGGCGCCGTCGACGTAGGAGCCGATCGAGCGGCGCTCGGGGCAGAGGTTGATCCTTCCGTCGCGGCACCACTCGCAGACGCCACAGGTCGAGAAGTACGTCTCGGAGACGACCCGGGCACCGAGCCAGCTCTCGTCCACTCCGTCCCCGATCGCGCTGACCACCCCGCAGACCTCATGCCCCATGGTCACGGGAGGAGCGCTCGGGAACTCGTCGGCTTCGATGTGGAGATCCGTTCCACAGACCCCGGCGCCTCGCACCTCGAGCGCGACCTCGCCCGTTCCTGGCGCTCGCTCGTCGCGGTCGGCGATGCCGACGTTGCCGGGTCCCGGCGCGAGCTTCGTTAGCCCCTTCACGCCAGGGAGGTCGCGGTGCGATCCCGGATGACCTCGGTCGCGAGCCCGAATGCGGGTCGCGACCCTGCGCCGATCCCGATCTCGCCGGTGTAGGGGTGGTCGGCGACGAAGTCCCAGTCGATGTTCACCCCGAGCCCCGGACCGGTCGGAAGGTCGATCATACTGTCGTGAACCGGCGGCGGGTTCGTGACGAGCTTCTCCTGGATCTCGTTGTACGTGCGGTCGTACTCGATGATCGGCGCGTTCGATGACGCAGCGACGACGTGGAGGTTGGCGGCGACGGTCAGCGCGTCCGAGAAAGTGTGGGGGATCGCGTGGAGGTGGAACGAGCCGGCGAGGTCGAAGATGCGCTTCGCCTCGCTGATCCCACCGCAGCGGGAGGCGTCAGCCTGCACCACGTGGATCGCGCTCTTCTGGAAGAACGGCAGGAAGTCCCAGCGCGTGTACATGTTCTCACCGGTCGCGATGCGGACGTCGAGCTTGTCCGCGAGGAACGCGTGACCGTCGACGTCGTCGATCGAAAGCGGTTCCTCGAAGAACGGCACCGCGAGCTTCTCGAGCTCGCGGCCCATGCGAAGGGCGAGGTGACGCGTGTAGCACTGGTTC
>JBBQXH010000089.1:0-9078 GCA_038209835.1 Gaiellales bacterium
AGCTCGGCCACCTTGCGGCCGGAGTATTGCTGCTGCCCTGTGACGAGCCGGCCGTCGCGAACCGCAAACGGCTTCCAGAGCCCTCCTTCGACGTAGTTCGCACCTCGCTCGCGGGCTGCGTCTTCGATGTGCCACGGCATCACCCTCTGGCCGCTGAGCCGGTCGGCCTCGGCCTCCTCCACATTCGCGAAGCCCGTCATCGTCTTGCCCTCGATCAGGTAGGAGCCGTCGGAGAGTGACGTCGATGAGCGCGGACACGCCGTGGCAGAGCGCGGCGGTCGGTTTCTCTGCTTCGTAGAAGCGCGCGATCGCCTCCTTCAGATCGTCGTTGTCGCGGAACGTGAACATCGGCGACTGCCCACCGGCGACCACGAGCGCGTCGTAGTCGTCGGCGTCGAGGTCTACGAGGCTCGGAGTGTCCTCGAGGAGCGCAACCAGGCTCGGCGTCGACAGAAAGCCGAGCGAGATGAGGTCGTCCGCCGAGTAGCCGCTCGGGTCGCGGGGGTCGCTCAGGCCGTCGAGCTCCACCTTGCCGCCGGCCGGGCTCGCGATCGTGATCTCGTAGCCCGCCTCGGTGAACTCGTACCAGGCGTGGGTGAGCTCCGAGGCCCAGAAGCCGACCGGCCAACCGGTCGTCGTCGAGACGCTCGGGTTTGCGACGATCATCAGGACGCGTTTCGGGGCCGAGGTGGTGGTGTTCAGGCTTGCGGTCATTCCGTCTCCCTCCAGTGATACGGTGCGGGCAATGAGTAACAATACTAAACGGTCAAGGAAAGATAATATTCCACGCGGTCGCCCTCGCGCGCCGGAGATCGACGAGGCGATCCTGGCCGGAGCGTTGACCGTGATGGCGCGGGAGGGATACGCCCGGATGTCGATGGACGACCTCGCTGCCGAGGCCGGCGTCACGAAGCCGACGGTGTACCTTCGCTATCCCGGCGGCAAGGCGGAGGTGGCGACGGCAGCCCTCGCGCGCCTTCGGGAGCGGGGGAATGTTCGCGAAACCGGCGAGACGCGCGCCGATCTCGTCCTGCATCTCGAGCGCCTACGCCGCGGTCTCGCAAGACCCTTCGGAATGGCGATGCTCGGCACGGTCCTCGCCGAGGAGCAGCACACCCCGGAGCTCCTGCGCCTCTTCCGCGTGAATGTCGTCCAACCTCGCCGGAGCATGCTCCGTTCCGTGCTGGAGCGGGCGCTCGAGCGCGGAGAGATCCGATCGGATGCGGACCTCGAGACGGCTGTGAACCAGCTCGTCGGCTCGTACTACGCGTCCTACCTCGCGTCCGGCCCGCCGGGCAGAACATGGTCGGCGGCGACCGTCGACGCGGTCATCGCCGGCCTGCATCCGTGAAACCGTAAGATGACGGGGCCGCGGCGCGGCCTCGTGGCCAATGGACGACCGCTTTCACGACTTGAAGACTCGACTCGCGCAGGTCAGCGACCTGGGCCGGACCCTGCGTCTCCTCGGCTGGGATCAGGAGACGATGATGCCGCGGGGGGGCGCGCAGGCGCGCGCTGAGCAGCTCTCGACGATCGCGCGTATCGCTCATGAGCGATTCACGGAAGACGGGATCGGCGGGCTGCTGGAGCAGATCGGACCGTACGAGGACAGCCTCGACCCCGAGTCTGATGAGGCCTCCCTGATTCGCGTCACGCGGCGGGACTTCGCTAAAGCCGTTCGTGTCCCGACAGACCTCGAGGCCGAGATGACGCGGGCGGCGTCGATGGGCCAGTCTGCGTGGTTCGAAGCGCGCGCCGAGTCCGATTTCTCGAAGTTCTTGCCGTTCCTCGAGCGCAACGTCGAGCTGAAGCACCGGTACATCGAGTGCTTCGACCCCGCAGACGAGCCGTACGACATCCTGCTCGACGACTACGAGCCGGGGATGACGACGGCCGAGGTGCGGGCGATCTTCGATCGGGTCAAGGAGCGCCTCGTTCCGCTGATTTCAGCCGCCCGCGAGCACGCGAACGAGGTCGACGACGCGTGTGTCTACGGAGACTTCGCGGTCGAGCGCCAGAAGGAGTTCGTGCTCACCGTGATCGAGCGCTTCGGCTTCGATCCGGGGTCTTGGCGGATCGATCTGGCACCGCACCCGTTCGCGACCAACTTCTCCGTGAACGACGTGCGCATCACGACCAGGTACTCGCCCCACCATCTCACGGGTCTCTTCGCAGCGATGCACGAGTGCGGCCACGGGCTCTACGAGCACGGTGCTAGCCCGTTGCTCGAGCGCACGCCGCTCGCGGGCGGCGTCTCACTCGGCCTCCACGAATCGCAGAGCAGGCTTTGGGAGAACCTGATCGGGCGCAGCCGCCCGTTCTGGCGGCACTTCTATCCGTCGCTCCGGGAGGCGTTTCCGGAAGCGCTCGGCGTCGTCGACGAAGACGCCTTCTACCGCGCCGTCAACGTCGTCAAGCCGTCGCTCATCCGGGTCGAGGCCGACGAGGCCACCTACAACCTCCACGTCATCCTCCGGTTCGAGCTCGAGCAGGAGATCCTCGCCGGCACCGTCGAGCTCCGCGATCTCCCTGAGGCCTGGAACGCACGGATGAAGGAGTACCTCGGCGTCGACGTCCCGGATGACGCCCAGGGAGTGCTTCAGGACATCCACTGGTCGGGCGGCACGATCGGCTACTTCCCGACGTACGCGCTCGGGAATGTCATGTCCGTCCAGATCTGGGAGGCGGCTCGGAGTGCGATCGGCGATCTCGATGCACAGGTCGAGGCCGCGGAGTTCGGCGAGCTGCGCGAGTGGCTCCGCGAGAATCTGCACCGCCACGGACGGAAGTTCACGCCGAACGAGACGCTCGCCCGCGTTGTCGGCGGGCCGATCGACCCCGAGCCGTATCTGCGCTACCTCGAGACGAAGGTCGGCTCGATCTACGGGCTCGTCTGACCAAGCCTCTACTCTACGCTCAGGTTCGAGCCGGTCGCGGCCGATACGGATTCATCGTTCTTCTTCGTCGAAAGGAATCCATGAGACGTTCGATCATTGCGCTCTGCGCGGCGCTCGCCATCGCCGTTCTCGCCGGTTGTGGTGGAGGCGGCAATGAGTCGAGCAGTACCGCGGCGGACGCGACGGCTGCGGCCGCGACCACGGCCGCGCAGGTGCTCTCGAAGGCCGGGTACGAGAAGACGGTTGCCGGGATCGGCACGACTGTCGCCGATGCTTTCGCAACTCTCGCCACGAACGTCAAGGAGCTCGGTGCATCGGACATCCAGTCGCTCGACGATGCGCAGGCCGTCTTCGACAAGATGAGCCAGGAGGTCGGCGGTGTCGTCGACGACCTGAAGGGGGCGGCGAGCAATCTCGAGACGATCACTCCGCCGGCCGAGGTCGCCGACGCGCAGGCAACCCTCGTGCAAGCGCTGCAGGAGACCGCCACCGAGTTCAAGAGCTTCGCTGCCGTCGTGAAGACCGGCGACTTCACGAAGATCATCGACGTCGCCGGGAAGTTCCAGGACTTCGGCGCGACGACGGCCGGCAAGCTCTTCACGAAGGCGCAGGCTGCGTACGAGGCACAGGGCTACGACATCTCCGGAAGCACCACCACCGGGTAGCGAAACCACGGCAGATGGCGACGGCGGGGCGGCGCTGGGCTCCTCGCCGTCGCCGCCGGGTCGAGCCACTACCCTAGGGGTGGAATGGCTCTCCTCATCGCATCGAATCTCCGCAAGGAACTGGCCGGAACGCCGCTCTTCGACGGCGTCTCGTTCAAGCTCGAGCGGCGTGGCCGGATCGCGCTCGGCGGCCCAAATGGCGCCGGCAAGACGACGCTGCTCCGGATGATCACCGGAGAGACCGAGATCCACGGGGGCGAGCTCGCCTTCGAGAAGGGCGCTCGCGTCGCGCTACACGACCAGCGGCCCCCGGCGCAGAGCAGCCTGCCGCTCGCCGAGTACGCGCTCTCGGGTGCCTCTGGCCTCGCCGCGGAGGAGGAGCTGCGCCGGCTCGAGCAGGCGATGGCCGGAGGCGACCACGGCCGGGGAACCCTCCGCCGCTACGCGGAGGCGCAGGCACGGCTCGACCATGCCGGTGGCTATGGATGGCGCGAACGGGTCTCCGGGATCCTGCGCGGGCTCGGCTTCGCCGACCGGGATCTCGGCCGCTCGCTCTCGACCTTCTCGGGCGGCGAGCTGACCCGCGCTTCGCTCGCGCGGGCGCTGGCCGGCGATCCGGACATCCTCCTGCTCGACGAGCCGACGAACCACCTCGATCTCGACAGCCTCGAATGGCTGGAGCAGGAGCTTTCAGCTCTCGACGCCGGCGTCATCCTCGTTGCTCACGACCGTTGGTTCCTCGAGGCGACGGCGAACGCGGTCCTCGAGCTCGAGGCCGGGCGATCGACGTTCTTCGCCGGCCCCTGGCACGCATGGCGGCGTGAGAAGGCTGAGCGTGCGCTGAACGCCCAGAAGACGGTCGCTCGGGTGGCCGACGACATCGCCCGGCTCGAGCGGTTCGTCGAGCGGTTCCGGGCGAAGAAAGACAAGGCCAAGCAGGCGCAGGCGAAGATCACGCAGATCGCGAGACTCGAGAAGGAGCGCCGGGAAGCGGCCACGGAGGCCGCGCTCCTGACGAGGAGCTCGAAGCGCCTCGGCTTCGAGTTCCTGCAGCCGGCGCGCAGCGGGCGAACCGTGCTCGAGGTCGAGGGGCTGGAGCTGGCGGCGGGGGAGAAGCAGCTGCTCTCGAATGTCTCGTTCGCGATCGAGCGGGGCGAGCACGTCTGTCTCGTCGGTCCGAACGGGAGCGGGAAGACAACGCTCCTCGAGACCGTGCTTGGGCGCAAAGGCCCCATCCCCGAGGCGAGGATCGGCTACGGGGTCGAGGTCGCCTATTTCTCGCAGCACGACGTCGAGCTCGACGGCCGCGCGACGGTGCTCCAGTGCACCCAGGCGGCCACCGGGCTCCACCGTCCGCAGGCGCAGGCGCTGCTCGGCCGGTTTCTCTTCTCCGGCTGGGAGGCGCACGAGAAGTCGGTCTCGGCGCTCTCAGGCGGGGAGCGGCGCCGGCTCGCCCTCGCCCTCGTCGTCGCGTCCGGCGCCAACTTCCTCGTCCTCGACGAGCCGACGAACCACCTCGATCTCGAGAGCCGGGAAGCGCTCGAGGCGGCACTCGACGCCTTCCCGGGCACGCTCCTCCTCGTGTCGCACGACCGCGCGCTCCTCGACGCCGTCGCGACCCGGATGCTCGCGATCGAGGACGGCGAGCTCGTCTCGCACGAAGGTGGCTGGGCGGAGCTCGTCAGGCGCCGAGCGAAGGCCGATGTGCCGCCAGAACCCGCGCCAAAGCAGGCGGGGAAGCGCCCGTCGCCCCCGCCGCCACGGCAGAGCCAGACCGACCTCGAGCGGATCGAGGGCGAGATCGCCGCGCACGAGGAGCGCATCGCTGCGCTCGAGCGCGAGCTCGCCGACGACTGGTCGGACGTCGATCTGATCGCCGCGCACCGCCGCGAGCGGGAGGAGCTGCAGCTCCTGCTCGGACGCTGGGAAGAGCTCTTCGAGCACGCGCAGGCCTCCCAGGGCGCTCCGTCCTAGCGGATTCCTATCATCCCGCGTCCGCGGTCGGGAACCGTTGACCTGGACCGATGCCGTCCGGTCCACCCTCTAGCGTGCGATCGGCCTCATCGTGTTACTTGCCGCCGTCGTCTCACTCGTCCTGCTCACGCTGGTCCTCGTGAAGCCGGGGATCCTGAGGCGTCGACCCGTCGCCGCGCTCTTTGCGGCGGGCGGGGTGATCGCGGCCCTCGTGGCGAATGCCGTCTCGAATGACGCATTCCTCGTGGGCGCCGCGTGCGCTCTGCCGACGCTCGTCGGGCTCCTGCTCCAGGAGATGCGGGACGGAGCCGCGGTCGCGGCGGCCACGCGGCGCGAGCGCGAGCGGCGCAAGCGCCATCGGGAACGCTCGCTCGAGGAGCGTGAGCGCGCCCGGCAGGAACGCGAACAGCGGCGCGCCGCGTAGGTCTGTCAGCGCGCCAGACGCCGCTGGGTTATGCCGCGCGCAGAGCGCGTCAGCGTTCCGCGGAGCGCGATGAGCACGATTGCGCCGGCGGCCACCGGCAGTAGATACACAATCGCGGGTGGGATACCCAGCAGGTCGCCCAGCGGGAAGGTCGAGCTCGAGGCCGCATACCACGTGCCGATGAGGAAGGAGGCGAATGTCAGCGCGATCATGGCGACCGTGATCCCGGCCGATGCCGTCACGGCCGCAAGCGCGAGCGGCACCATTTGGTACCAGGGCAACGCTGGCGTCGTCAGGAAGACGGCGAAGTAGAGGGCCGTGATCGCCCACGCTCTGACGAGGCGCCGCGGCGTGTCGTCGAGGCTTCGTGCGAGCACGATCACGAGCGCGACGAAACCGACCGCGAGGAGGCCGCGGAGAATTCGTTCGCCGGCGCCGTCGCCCGAACGGTTGACGCCTTCCGCCGACTCGACGGCTCCCAGAAGTCCGAGATGGTCGCGGAGAAGGCCGAGCCCGTGCGCGAACGGCAGATAGACGGCGGCGACGATCACGGCGAGGACGCCGAGGGAGATCACGAGCTCGCGCCAGCGCTTGAGGCGAACGTCGCGGGCGAGTGTCACCAGCACCAGCGGGAGCGTGATGAGCTTCACGAGCGAGGAGAGTCCGAGCGCGACGATACCCAGGCGAGGCCGTGCCCGCGCATAGAGGTACGCCGCCAGAAGCAGGAGGAAGACCATCACGATGTCGGTCTTGCTCTGGCCGTAGACGGCGATGATGGGGTTCCAGCCGAACAGCACGAGGCCCGCGGCCTCGGATCCGGGGAACAGCCGGCGCGCCGTGAGGACGACGAGGAGCAGGCTGGCGACGCCGAAGGCGAAGAACGCGAGTCTGTAGGTGAGGAGGTTCGCGACCACGTCGTCGCCCGGGATCTCCGCCAGCGACACGTTGAGGAGCATGAAGGCGGGGAGCTTCGAGGGCAGATTCCCGCTGTACTGCTCCGACACGTACGGGTACACGACATCGCCCGGGAAAGCGGACGGCGGGTTGTAGTAGGGGTTCGCGTCATGGACGGCGGCTATGCGTCCTGACGCGATGTAGCTGTAGATGTCGGTGTTGACGTTGGGGAGCGAGAAGACCCCGATTGCGAGAACCGCCACGGCGACCGCGCCGAGCCCGAGCAGTGCCCGCTTTCCCGCTGCCCAGTTCCACGCGAACGCGACCGCGAGGCCATAGGCGACGAAGAACACCGAGGCGGCGAGTGGGACGGCGACGGCCACGGCATCGTGGGTCTGGGGGCTCGGAATCGCATCGACAACCCAGCGCCAAGGCGCGAAATCGTCGATGAGCCCGGCGCTCGGACGACCCATGCGAACCGGCGTCTGCGGGAACACGAAGGCGAAGAACGCGGCGGCTCCCATGAGACCCAGACCCAGCGCACCGAAAATCGCACCCCGGCGAACGGGCGAGAGCGACTCGGGAATGAACCTGGGGCGCGTCAAGGGGGGTCGGGCCCGTGGTTGCGGCTAGCCGATTCTCCCTCCCGATGGGCTCGATGCCAACTCCGGCCGCGCGAAAAAGCCGCAAATTGCGGAGACGAGGCGTCGCGCGAGCGTTCGTGCTCGCTAGCGTCGGGCGCTCATCGAGTCCCGGAACGCGAAGAGAGGAGCCCCATGCCGGATCGCGAGGAGATCAAGGTTGCCGAGCTCGGCGAGCCACTCAGCCACTACACCGATGCCGTGAGAGTCGGCGACCTGCTCTTCGTCTCCGGCTGCGTGCCCACCGACGGGCAGGGCAACGTCGTGGGTGGCGCGGATGTCGCGGCGCAGGCCCGCAAGGTGTTCGAGAACATCGGCGCGATCCTCCGCGCGGCAGGTGCCGGCTTTGCCGACGTCGCCAAAGTGACCGTGTACCTGACGGATATCGACGACCGCCCGCTGATCAATCCCGTCCGCCAGGAGGTCTTCGGCGACGCGAGGCCTGCAAGCACGCTCGTCGAGGTCAGCCGGCTCGCCATCCCGGGAATCAAGATCGAGGTGGAGGCTGTCGCACGCGTCCCGGAAAGCCGCTAGCTCGGCGCAGAATCGGTCGCCCGTCTCTAGGCTCTTCTTTGATGCCTCTCCTCTGTGCGCGAGTTGCGGGCGTGAGAGCGAGGGCGACTTCGCGTTCTGCCCGCATTGTGGGGCGCCGCTCATCGCAGGGGCAGGTGCGCGGGAGCAACGGAAGACGGTCACGGTCCTTTTCTGTGACGTGACGGGTTCGACATCGCTGGGCGAGTCGGTCGATCCGGAGGCGTTGCGAGCGGTACTCGCGCGCTATTTCGAGCGCATGAAGGGGATCGTGGAGTCCCACGGCGGGGTGGTGGAGAAGTTCATCGGTGATGCGGTGATGGCGGTGTTCGGGGTGCCGGTGGCGCACGAGGACGACGCGGTGCGCGCGGTGAGGGCGGCGGTCGAGATGCGTGGCGCGTTGCCGGAGCTGGGCGTGCAGGCGCGGATCGGCGTCAACACAGGCGAGGTCGTGACCGGCACGGAGGAGCGTTTGGCCACGGGCGACGCGGTGAACGTGGCCGCGCGGCTCGAGCAGGCCGCGCAACCCGGTGAGGTGCTGCTCGGCCGGGAGACGCTGCGGCTTGTGGGTGACGCCCTCGAGACAGAGCCGGTCGAGCCGCTCTAGCTGAAGGGGAAGGCGGAGCCGGTCCTCGCCTACCGGTTGCTGGCCGTGCGTGGGGCACCGCAGCGGCGGCACGGCGCGCTATTCGTGGGACGTGAGCGCGAGCTCGCGATCGTCGCCGATGCATGGCGCCGCACGGCGGTCGAGCGGCGTTGCGGGCTGGCGACGATCGTTGCCGATGCTGGGGTCGGAAAGGCTCGTCTGATCGCGGAGGCGCTGTCGCGGTTCGACGGGAGGATCGCGCGGGGTCGGTGCCTGTCCTACGGCGAAGGGATCACCTACTGGCCGGTGGTCGAGGTCGTCAAGCAGCTGGGGGCGCTGCCCTCGGACGCGGCGGCGGCGGCGGCGATCCGTTCGCTGCTGGGCGAGAGCGAGGTGGGCACGAGTGCGGAGGAGATCGCCTGGGCGTTTCGCAAGCTGCTCGAGGAGCAGGCCCAGCGGCGACCGC
>JBBQXH010000090.1:0-9037 GCA_038209835.1 Gaiellales bacterium
TCAGTTGTTGGTGGAGATGGATGGGTTCGAGTTGAAGGACAACATCATTTTGATCGCGGCGACGAACCGTCCTGACATTCTTGATCCGGCGCTTCTGCGGCCTGGTCGGTTCGATCGCCAGATCGTCGTCGACAGGCCCGACCGCAATGGCCGGAGGAAGATCCTCGAGGTGCACACGCGCGGAAAGCCCATCGCTCCTGAGATCGACCTGGACACGCTGGCTGCCGGAACACCGGGCTTCACCGGAGCGGATCTCGCAAACCTCGTCAACGAGGCGGCGCTTCTGGCAGCGCGGCGTGGCAAGAAGACGATCGACATGGTCGAGCTCGAAGAGGGGATCATGCGGGTGATCGCGGGTCCGGAGAAGCGGACACGGCTTCTGTCGGAGCATGAGCGGAAGGTGACGGCGTATCACGAGATGGGGCATGCGTTAGTGGGGCATTACTTGCCGCATTGCGATCCGGTGCACAAGATCTCGGTGATCAGTCGTGGGCAGGCGCTCGGGTACACGATCTCGCTGCCGAGTGAGGATCGGTTCCTCCAGACGAAGTCAGCGCTGATGGACGTGCTCGCGATGACACTCGGCGGGCGGGCCGCCGAGGAGATCGTCTTCCACGAGATTACGACAGGCGCCGCGAACGACCTCGAGAAGGTCACGTCGACGGCCAAGCAGATGATCATGCGCTTCGGGATGTCGGAGAAGCTCGGCCCGCGGACGCTCGGCCGAAACCACGACATGCCGTTTCTCGGCCGTGATCTGGGTTCCGAGCCCGACTACTCCGACGAGATCGCGCGAGAGATCGATGACGAGATCCGCAGGATCGTCGAGGAGGCCCACGAGCGTGCACGAAAGGTTCTCACCGACCACGTGAACGAGCTCCATCAGATCTCGCAGATCCTCATCGAGCGCGAGACGATCGACAAGGATCAGTTCGAGCGGCTCCTCGCAGGCGAGCAGGAGGACTCGGTGTTCGCGGAGTCCGAGGAGCCGGTCGCAGAGCCGCAGAAGGAGCCGGAGCGCAAGCCCCGCCTCGAGCCGCAGCCGCGACCGTTCCCGATTCCCGGTGCGACGATGCAGCCGCCGCCGCCCGAAGGCGCCTAGCTCTACCACTCCCGGCTCCCGCACCAACCCGTTCCCGCCTACGATGCCCTCGTGGCGCCGTCGGCCAGCGTTGCTCTTCCCAGGCCCAGCGTGATGGGCATCCTCAACGTGACCCCGGACTCGTTCTCCGATGGCGGGCGCCACGTCGAGCCGGAAACGGCGGCCGTGAGCGCGCGTCAGATGATCGACGAAGGTGCGGAGATCGTCGATGTCGGCGGCGAGTCGACCCGGCCGGGCTCGCTCGGGGTCAGCACTGACGACGAGCTTCGACGGGTCGTGCCGGTACTGGAGCGGCTGCAGGGTCTTCCGGTCTCCATCGATACGTCGAAGGCATCCGTTGCTCGGACTGCCATCGACCTCGGTGCTCTCATGGTCAACGATGTCACGGCGCTGCGGGCAGACCCGGATCTCGCCGAGACCGTCGCCGCCGGCGGGGTGCTTCTGTGCCTCATGCACATGCGGGGTGAGCCGCGCACCATGCAGGATGCTCCTCGCTACGACGACGTCGTGTCGGAGGTCGCCTCGTTCCTCGAGGAGCGTCTCGCCTTTGCCGTCTCCGCGGGTGTGCCGGAGGAGCGAGTCTGCATCGACCCCGGCTTCGGCTTCGGCAAGACGGTCGAGCACAACCTCGAGCTCCTCGCAGGTCTCGGGACGATTGCCGCGATCGGCCCTCCTGTTCTCGTTGGGCTCTCACGCAAGCGGTTCCTCGCGCGGATTCTCGGCGATGCCGACGCTGTCGCCGGGTCGCTGGCCGCTTCCGTGTCGATGGCGGTGATGGCCTTCGAGCGCGGGGCCTCGATCGTCCGTGTCCACGACGTGCGCGAACATGTCCAGGCGCTCGCCGCTGCCCACGCGCTCGAGCAGGCGGCCTGATGGAGGTCGTGATCGAGATCTATGCGCTCGAGGTCTTCGCCTACCACGGCGTGCTTCCCCAGGAGCGCGAGAACGGGCAGCCGTTCCTGTTCGACCTCACGCTGATCGCGCACGACGCGGGCGTTCGCAGCGACAAGCTGAGCGATACGGTCGACTACACCGAGGTCGTCGCGTGCGTGCAGGAGGTTGCGACCGTCTCGAGGTTCAATCTGATCGAGGCTCTCGCAGCGGCGATCGCGGACGCGCTGCTCTCGCGATTCGACGTGTCGAAAGTCAGGGTTCGCGTCCGCAAGCCGAACGTCCAGCTCGAAGCGCCGGTCGAGTTCACGGCTGCGACGGTCGAGCGCTCACACCGTTAGGGGTCTGTCGTCGCCGAGACGGTGTAGGCAATCCGTTGCGTATCCTTCTTCGCGGGGATCCAGACGTCGACGAAGACGATCGCGTCCGACCTCGACCGGTTCTTCCAGGACAGGAGCTCCTCTCCCTTCCCCTTCCGGTTCGACGTGCCCAGGCGATGGCGGAGAGCGTCGGCACCGGTCGCCCTGACGCTCGTCGTGTTGGCGCTCCAGAGGTTGAGACCGAGATTCGCTCGAGGCCGGAGCGAGATGCGGGCGGTCTCGCCGGCGGGCACGACGAGACGATAGACGTCGCGCGGATCCTCGGCCTCGTCGATCCGCGCGCGAAGAAGTCCCAAGAGCTCGGGCTTCGCGTCGGTGAAGAGCCCCCCGGCGGTCACGAGCGCGACGTCGTCGTTCGGCTCCTGCGGATCCGAGCGTGGGGCAGGTGCCGCGAGAGCCGCCGGTATCGCGGGGATCCCGAAGCCGGAGGCCGTGTCGACACCCTTCGCTCCCACGTCCGTCGCCGTTCTGCGGAGGAGCTCGGTGACCTGGGAGCTATCGAGATCGCCCCGGGACGTCCAGAGCCAGGCCGCAGCCGCCGAGACGATCGGTGTCGAGAAGCTCGTGCCCCGGATCTGGATTGTCTTCGCCGGATCCTGGGGGTCGAGAACCTCGAGCTCTTCTCCGGGCGCGGTGAGGTCGACCGCAGCATTGCGGTTCGAGAACGACGAGGGGCTGTCGTCCCTGGCGGTCGAACCGACCGTGAGGACGTGGGGGTAGTCCGCCGGATAGAGGGATCCCGTGGCCGAGTTCCCAGCCGAAGCGACGATGATCGAGCCCCCGTTGACGGCGCGCAGAATCGCCTCGTAGAGCGCCTGCGCGAAGCCAGGGCCGGCGAGCGAGAGGTTGATGACGGTTGGCCCGTTCGCGGTCACCGCGTCGAGACCCGCGATGATCGAGGCGTCGTCCAACCCCGTGAGCGCGTAGCTTGCGAGCATCGCTGCGGGATAGACGCCGACCGTTCCGGCCCCGTTCACCGGAGCGCCGGCGATCGCCGCGATCTCCGTTCCGTGCCCCGTCACCTGGTCCGCCGTCGTCGGCTGGTCGTTCAGGGAGACCACGTTGGGGCGTCCAGCCAGATCGGGATAGCTGAGCAGGATCCCCCGGTCGACGATCGTGATCGGAACTCCCGGTCCTGGGGGCGTTACCCGATCGGCACCGACGCGGGCCAGCTGCCAGGCGCCGGCGAGGAGGGGATCCGGCGCCGCAAGTGCTGCCGGTGGCCGGAGGAAGTTCGGCTCGGAGTACCGGAGAAGATCTCGCTCTGAGAGCCGGGGCACGACTCGGGCCGCCGCCTTCTCCCCGAGCTTCCAGATGCCGAGCGCCTTCGAGACGAGATGACCTCCCTGGCCCGCGACCAGCCGTTCGGCGGCAATGCCCGGGTCGACCGCAACGAGCACGGACCGTGGAGTCGACGCTGCGGCGGCGCTCGTCGCGGCGCAGAACGCTGCTACGGCGAGAAGAGCGATGGCGAGCGGACGGGGCATGGCGACCATCCATTAAAGCCTGGATCCACCGTTTCGGGCGGGCGGTGCATCCCGCCCGGGCCGCCAGGCCGCTCCCCGCCCGGGCCTCCACCCGTTCAGCGCGTCCTGGAGGCCCGGTCGGGCGCCCGCGATCACGCGAAACGGTGGAGCCAGGCTTAAGCTGACGCGGATGCTCGCCTACGTGGGACTCGGCTCGAACATCGGCGATCGCGAGGCGACTCTCCGGCGCGCGCTATCCCTGATCGACGCCGAGCCCGGGGTCGAGGTACTCAGCGTCTCGACGTTTCGCGAGACTGATCCGGTGGGGTATCTCGACCAGCCGCCGTTCCTGAACGGAGCCTGCGTCCTGGAGACGGATCTTCCGCCGCAAGACCTGCTCGCGCGGCTGCTCGCGATCGAGCGCTCGCTCGGCCGCGTGCGCGGTGAAGAGCGCTTCGGGCCGAGGACGATCGACCTCGATCTGCTGCTCTATGGGAGCGAGACCCTCGGCGTGCCCGGTCTCACCGTTCCCCATCCCCGGCTGATGGAGCGGCGATTCGCGCTCGAGCCGCTGGTCGAGCTCGAGCCCGATCTCGCGTTGCCGGATGGGCGGCTCCTGAGGGAGGCTCTGACAAGGCTACAATGAGCAGCATGTCGAATCTCGACGAGCTCGACGAGTACGAGGCCGAGCTCGAACTTCGCCTCAAGAAGGAATACACGGCCGTCTTCGGCCTGTTTCGCTACTGCGTCGTGACGCAGGATTCGACCTACCTCTGCAACAAGCTCGACCTGAAGGTCCTGCCGCAGGCGAGCTACCCGTTCTTCCACCTGACGATGGAAGACGTCTGGGTGTGGGACAAGAACCGCCCCACCCGGATGATCCCGCGCGCCGAGGTCTACACCTCGAGCGACGTGACGATCGAGGAGCTTCGGGGCGAGGGCGAGATGCCCGGTCTGACCCCCGAAGCGCTCGCCGAGAAGCTCGGCGAGCAGCTCAGCGGCGACGACGAGTAACGCACTAGACAGGATGCTGCTCGCCGTCGACGTCGGCAACACGCAGACTGTCCTCGGGGTCTACTCGGACGGGCGGCTTGCTTACCACTGGCGGGTTGCCACCGAGGCGGAGCGAACGAGCGACGAGATCGGCGCGCTCGCTGACCGGCTTCTCGAGCTGCGTGAGCTCGATTTCGACGCGATCGACGGTGTCTGTCTCTCGTCCACGGTTCCGCCGCTCGTCCGGGAGTACGAGTCCTTCGCCGAGAGCTATGTACGCGCGCCAATGCTCGTCGTCGGCCCGGGGGCGAAGACGGGCCTACCGATCCTCTACGACGATCCGCGCGAGATCGGCCCGGACCGAATCGTGAACGCTGTCGCAGCGAGAGAGCGCTACGGCGCCCCCGTCATCGTCGTCGACTTCGGCACGTCCACGAACTTCGACGCTGTGTCGGCGGCGGGGGAGTACGTCGGCGGCGTGCTTGCGCCGGGTATTGAGATCTCGATGGACGCGCTCTTCTCGCGCGCCGCCCGTCTCGTCAAGGTCGACTTCGTCGAGCCGGCTTCCGTGATCGGGAAGACGACCGTCGCGTGCCTGCAATCAGGCCTCGTCTACGGCTTTGCAGGTCAGGTGGACGGGATCGTCTCGCGCATGCGCGGCGAGCTCGGCCCGGACGCTCGCGTGGTGGCGACCGGTGGGCTGGCCTCGCTGATCGCCCCTCATGCCGAGACCGTCGAGCGAGTGGATCCCGATCTGACGCTCGAGGGCCTCCGTCTGATCTGGGAGCTGAACGCCTAGAGGTAAGGCCTCAGGATCGTGTGATCACGACCTGATCGAGGCGGGCCTTCATCAGCGGGTTGGCGGGCAACCCGTGCACCCAGGGGCGGCGCAGCAACATGGTCCGAGAGTACATGAGCGGCAGGATCGCGGCATGTTCACGCACCCAAAGGCGATCGACCTCGTGGTAGAGGCGGAGGCGCTCCGCCTGGTTTCGCAGCGATCGGGCCTCTTCGAGCAGCTCTAGGATCTCGGCGTCAACGTAGAACGGCCACGGTCCGTCGGTCAGGAACCCTCGGAAGAAGCCATCCGGATCCGGATAGTCGGCCGCCCAGCCGTTGATCCAGATGTCGCGATCGACCAGCTCGTCGATCGCGAGCGGTTCCGGGCACCGCGTCACCGTGATCCGTGCGCCGATCGCTTCCCACTGCGAGAGCAGATCTTCCGGGTTCGCGATCCACTTGGGCGTGGCCAACTCCAACTCGGGCAGCCCGTGACCGCCGGGATAGCCGGCCTCCTCGAGCAGCTGGCCGGCGATCTCCGGGTTGTACTCGAGCGCGACTCGATGCGAATAGCCGGGCATCGCCGGCGGAATCGCCCCGCCGCGGACCGCGGGATGCGCGAGGTCACCGAACATTCCGACGAGGCGACTCCGATCGATTGCGTGCGAGAACGCACGGCGAACCAGCTCGCTGTCGAACGGCGGCCGGTCGGCTCGGAAACCCACATAGTGCATCGAGAGCTGAGGGACGATCTCCGACTCGGTATCGGGGGCGTCCACGGCGCTTCGGTCGTAGGCCTGGAGGATGTCGTACCGTCCGTCACGCCACTCCGCGAGCGTCTTCGGGCCCATCAGCCGGAAGGCGATCGCCACCTCCCGGACGTTCCCGCGAGGGCCGTTCCAGTGGGGGTTCGGTCCGAGGCGAAGCCCGTCGTGTGAATAGTCGTCGATCACGAATGGCCCGTTGCAGACGAGGTTCCCGGGCTCTCGCCATGCGCTGCCGAGCTTCTCGCAGTGATGCCGGGGCCACGGGAACGCCCAGGTCGAGGCGAGGACGTAGGGGAAGTAGCTGCGAGGCTCGCGAACCCTGACCTCGAGCGTACGGTCGTCGAGTGCCTCCGCCGCCTCGACGTCGGCCAGCATGGCGGCCATCGGGAGCCTGTCATCGCGGACTCGACCCCAGGCGTAGACGAAGTCTTCTGCCGTGAGCGGCAAGCCATCACTCCAGCGAAGCCCCTCGCGCAGGCGGAACAGGTACGTTCGCCCGTCTTTCGAGACCCGGAAGTTGTCGGCCAGGTCGGGAAGGACGTTCATCTCCTCGTCGACCGTCAAGAGGCCGCGGAACAGATGCTCCGATATCTGCATCTCGTCGGTCGAGTAGACATCGCCCGGAGAGAGAGTCGACGGGCGGTGGAACGTCGTCTCGAGCCGCTCGGTCGGGACGAGGCGCGGCTCTTCCTCGACTCGGCAGCAGAACGCTTCGTCGAGAACCTCCTCCGCCCGTTCGAAATCAAATGCGAGGTGATAGGCGAGTGCCATCTTGAACAGCGTGTCCCTCGTGCGGCGATCGTCACCGATGCGAGCCAGGAACACTCGGGCCTGGCTGTAGTGCTCGAGGGCAACCTGGTCTGCGTGCAACGCTCGCGCGGCGTCTCCGGCCTTCAGGAGGTACTCGGCGGCCTTTTCCGGCTCGTCGGCCTCGCTGAAGTGCCTGGCCAGCACGCCGTAGGCCCGCTCGGGCTCGTCCCGGAACGCGTGCTCGACAGCCTCGCCGACATGGCGGTGCATCTTGCGGCGCTTGCCCTCGAGCAGGCTCGCATACGCGACCTCCTGGACGAGGCCGTGGCGAAACCGATACTCCGGCGCAGGTCGGCGGCGCTCCTCCACGACGAGGTCGAGCCGCTGGAGCTCGGACAGTGCGGGGACGGCCTGGTCGCGCGGCAGGATCCGCTCGAGGAGGGTGAGACCGAACGATCGGCCGATGACGGCCGCGTAGTTCAGCACCTCGCGCGTCGCGGGGTCGAGGCGGTCGAGTCGCGCCTGCAGGGCGGCCTGGACGATCGTTGGGACGACGAGCTCGTCGGCGTTCACGGCGAGAACGAGCCGGCCGTTCTCGCGGCGCAGCGCGCCGCGCTCCACGAGGTCACGGAGCGCCTCCTCGAGGAAGAACGGATTTCCGCCGGCGCGAATCGCGAGGAGCTCCGCGACGGACTCCGGCAACTCCGCGTCGGCGACGCTTGCGGCAAGTGCCCGGCTCGCGTCGTCTGGAAGCGGCCGTAGCTCGATCTCGCGGTACCGGTGAGGATGCCTCTGACGAGCCCGCTCGCCGAGTCGCCAGGAGCCGTGCTCTCGCTCACTTCGGTAGAGCAGTACGAGAACGATCGCGGCCTCTTCGGTCGCCGAGAGGAGTTCCCCGATTAGCTCGAGGGTGGAATCGTCGGCCCAGTGCAGATCGTCCAAGACCAGGCAAAGCGGCTGCTGCCGTGCGAGATGGCAGCAGAGCTCGGCGAAGAACTCGAAGGTCTGCCGCTGGACGCTCTCGCGGCTCGTCTCGCGTAGGCGCTCCAGCGCGTCAGGCTCGAGACGCAGGCCGAGGAGGCTGCCGATGAACGGATACGCCGAATCCGCGTCGTCGCCGAAGAGGCGTCCGAGCTGTGTCTTCAGCTCGAGCCGAGTGCGGGCCTCGGGCGTATCACCTGCGACCCCGAGCCATTCGCGGAGCAGATCACGGATCGAGTAGTAGGGGAAGCTCTGGGCGTACGAGACAGCTCGGCCCTCGATGAAGCGCACGCGGTCGCCGAACTTCGCCGAGACCTCGCCGACGAGCCGCGACTTCCCGATCCCCGGCTCACCGACGATCGACACGATTCCTCCTCGGCCGTCGACGAGATCGTCGAGAACCCGGTCGAGCACGGCGAGCTCGAAGTCGCGACCGACGAGCGACGCAACCGGGTGCCCGCCACCCCCTTCAAGCAGGCCGAGAACCCGAAACGGGCGTACCGGCTCGACAAGACCGCGAAGCTCGGTCGGCCCGAGGTCCTCGAGTGAGAAGCAGCTCTCGACCTGAGCCTTCGTCGCGCGGCCGATCACGATCTCTCCGCCGTCGACGAGCTTCTGGATCCGCGATGCGACGTTCACCGTGTCGCCGAGTGCGTTATAGGGATCCTCGCTCTTGGGCCTGATCACGACCGGCCCCGTGTTGATGGCGATCCGAACGGCGAGATCGACGTCGTACGCTGCCCGAACCTCGCCGGCGTACACCCCGAGAGCTCGCTGGATCGCCAGGGCTGCACGCACAGCCCGCTCCGAGTCGTCCTCGTGGGCGATCGGCGCGCCGAAGACCGCGTAGAGCTCGTCTCCGATGTACTGGACAACCGTCCCGTCGAAGCGAAGCACCTCGGCGCTCATCACGCGCATGACCTCTTC
>JBBQXH010000091.1:0-8952 GCA_038209835.1 Gaiellales bacterium
GTGATCGTCGTCGTCGCCCTTCCGGGCACGCTGGTGGCGGCGATCTCGTCGTTCCTGCTCCCGCTCGAGGGAGACGTGCGACCGACGGCCGGCGATGTCGGCTCCGCGGTGTGGACGATCGTCGCCGGAGCATGGGTCTACGGGCTGATCGCCCTTGCGGTCGGCGCGCTCCTCACCTCGAGCGCAGCCGCCATCGCGATCTCGCTCGCGCTCAACTTCATCGGGCTGCCGCTCCTCTCGCTCGTCGACCGTGTGAGCGAGCCGCTCGGGAACGTGATGCTCCCAACCGCGTTCTCCCGCCTCGTCGGAGACGCGGACGATCCAGCCCTCGCCGTGGCGGTGGTTGCAGTGGTCGTCTGGGTCGCCGGGTTTCTGGCGGCAGGCGCGTTCAGGGCGACCCGCGCCGAGTACTGATTACCCGGCCTCGATCCTCGCGAACGCCTTCTCGACCAGGCGCGGCATGTCGACCCAGATGCTGTCCGAGTCGAGGATGACGGCGACGACCGCGTGGCCGTTGCGGCGAACCGCCGTCGCGAGGCAGCCCCCGGCGCGTGTCGTCCACCCGGTCTTGATCCCGTATGTCCCCTTGTAGGTGGAGAGCATGTCGTTGTGGTTGACCCAGACCTTCCGGTAGGTCGGCGGTGGCCAGCTGACGCTCTTGCGCCGGGTCGAGACGATCCTCGCGAACAGGTCGTTGCGAAGCGCAACTCGACCGAGGATCGCCTGGTCGCGCGCGCTGCTCAGGTTCTTGTCGTCGTTCAGGCCGTTCGGGCTGCGGTACGTCGTATCGGTCATCCCGAGCCCCTTCGCCTTCGCATTCGCCTTCCGATAGAACCCGGCGAGCGAGGCCCCTCCGGCGTCGTACGCGAGCGCGTACGCGGAGTCGTTCGCCGACTCGAGGAGCGCCGAGTAGAGGAGCAGCTTCCGCGTGTACCACCGCTTCGCGACAAGACCCTCCTTGTTCGGCTCGACGAGCGTCGCCTGCTTCGGCACCTGAATCTTTCGGCCGAGATCGCCGACTTTGATCACGATGAGCGCCGTCATCATCTTCGTCAACGACGCGATGGGCAATCGCCGGCGGTCTCGATGCGCGACGAGGACGCGACCGGTCTCAGCGTCGATCGCGATGTAGGCCTGCGCCGTGAGCGGATGCTTGAAGCGTACGTCTCGCGCACCCTCTGAGTACGCGACCTCCCGACCCGCCTGCGTGGCCGTCTGGGCTGCGACCTCCGTCTGTGTCGCGCCGAGGCCCGTGCCCGCTGCTGCCTGCGCAGCCTCGTCCCCCGCACCGTTGCATGCAGAGGCGGACAGGGCGACGACCGCAAGCAGACTTGCAGCGACCACCCCTGGGATCAGCCGGCCCGACTTCACGACTGAATAGTGTGGCACGCGGGGGCGGACACAGGCGACTCTGAGTGCTTGACTAGCATTTGCTCTCGTGCGGGTCGTCGTCACCGGGGGTGCAGGGTTCATCGGCTCTCACGTCGTGGATGCCCTTGTCGCACGAGGCGACGAGGTCTCCGTCGTCGACAACCTTTCGAGCGGCAGGCGGGAAAACCTTGCACCCGGCAGCGAGTTCGTGGAAGCCGACGTGCGGGATGGGGACGCCGTGAACGCACTGTTCGAGCAAGCGGGGCCGGCGGCCTGCGTGCATCTCGCCGCCCAGGCCGACGTCCGCGTGTCGGTCGTGCGACCCCACTACGACTGCGAGGTGAACGTCCTCGGGACGATCCGTGTTCTCGAAGCGTCCCGGAAGGTCGGCGCGCGCGTTGTCTTCTCCTCGACGGGCGGAGCGATCTACGGCGAGTGCGAGCGACCGGCGACTGAGGACTCGGAACGGCGCCCGCTTGCGCCCTACGGGACGTCGAAGCTCGCCGCCGAGGAGTATCTCGCGACCTACGGCCGCTTGTACGAGGCCGAGCACTCTGCCCTGCGTTTCGGCAACGTCTACGGCCCGCGCCAGGATCCCCACGGCGAGGCAGGAGTCGTCGCGATCTTCCTCGGCCTGCTCGCGGCGGGAGGCACACCGAGGATCTTCGGCGATGGCCTCCAGACGAGGGACTACGTCTACGTGGGGGATGTCGTGCGGGCGACGCTCGCGGCGCTCGAGCACCCCGGCGGCGTCTTCAACGTCGGTACCGGCCGGGAGACCTCCGTCGTCGAGCTGGCCAAGGCCTGCTGCCGTGTCTCCGAGCGTGCCGTCGACCCGGTGTTTGCGGCGGCACGACCCGGAGAGCTCGCACGGAGCGTGCTCGACCCGGAACTGGCCGCGCGCGAGCTCGGGTTCCGAGCGACGACCTCGCTCGACGACGGACTGCTCGCGACGTGGCGCTGGATCTGCGAGGAGGAGGGCCGGAACTGACGGCGAAGACGTGCGCCGTGGATTTTCCGGCACCCGCTTCTCCGCGTTTCGACTCGACCGGCTCCGCCGAGCGGCCCTGGAAGAAGGCCGCCATCGTCACCACTGCCATCGCGGCCGTCGAGCTGATCGTCCTCGTTGTCCTCGCTCTGGCCTTCGTCGCCAAGCCGTTCGCGAGTGACGCATCGGGCTCAGCGGCGAAGCCTGCCGCCGAGCAGAGCGCCGTTGTGGCCCGTGCCGAGACGCCCGTGCTCATCCTGAACGGCAACGGCGTCAGCGGTGCGGCCACGAAGGCCGCGAAGATCGTTCGCCGGCTCGACTACCCGGTCGTCCAGATCGGGGACGCATCGCGCAAGAACTTCGCGCGGACAGTCGTCATGTACCGCGAGGGGTCGCGTCCGGCCGCAGTGCGGCTCGCCCGCGACCTCGATCTGTCGCCCAAACGAGCGGTGCCGCTCGACGGGGTGCGCGAGTCCGAGCTGATGGGCGCCGAGTTGGCGCTCGTCATCGGCGGCTGACCCTCTCTCGATCGACCTCGGGAGGGGAGGGAAAAAGTCCCTGCAAATCACCTCCGTCCGACCCCTGCGCTACCTTCCGCAGTCCGCCTTTCGGCGCGTTGGCAAGAGGTAGTCTTTCGGGGAGGTAGTGACGATGTCGGCCGTGGAACGGACAGAGATGGCACCCCAAATTGATGAGTCGGCGCTCGTGAACAGCATCGTCGACAGCGAACGCAGTTGCGGCGTGGGCCGGTACTTCACCATTCCCGGCCGCGACCCGTTCGACGAGATCGAATGGGAGATCCGCGACGCCTACATCCCGGGGAAGGACGGGCCGGTCTTCGAGCAGAAGGGTGTCGAATTCCCGAAGTTCTGGTCACAGACAGCGACGAACATCGTCGCCCAGAAGTACTTCCGGGGCCGCATGGGCTCGCCCGAGCGCGAGTGGAGCGTCAGGCAGATGATCGGCCGCGTCGTCGACACCGCGACCGGCTGGGGAATCGAAGGCGGCTACTTCGCCGACGCCGACGAGGCCGAGACCTTCCGCGCCGAGCTCAAGGCGATCCTCGTCAACCAACTCGCATCCTTCAACTCCCCGGTCTGGTTCAACGTCGGGTTCGAGGAGAGGCCTCAGTGCTCGGCCTGCTTCATCCTCTCGATCGACGATTCGATGGAGTCGATCCTCGACTGGATCCGACGGGAGGGCATCATCTTCCGGGGTGGCTCCGGGTCTGGCCTCAACCTCTCGCGTCTCCGCTCCTCGAAGGAACAGCTCTCGAAGGGCGGGTACGCGTCCGGGCCCGTCAGCTTCATGCGCGGCGCCGATGCTTCTGCCGGCACGATCAAGTCCGGTGGCAAGACCCGGCGCGCGGCCAAGATGGTCGTCCTCGACGTCGACCACCCGGACATCGAGGAGTTCATCTGGTGCAAGGCCAAGGAGGAGGAGAAGGCGCGCGTCCTCGAGGCGGCCGGCTACGACATGTCCCTGGACTCGCCCGACTGGGCGTCGATCCAGTACCAGAACGCGAACAACTCCGTACGCGTCACCGACGCCTTCATGCAGTCGGCCGAGGCCGACACCGACTGGAATCTCACGGCTCGCACCGACGGAAGCGTCGCCGTTACCGTGAAGGCGCGGAGCCTCCTGCATCAGATGGCCGAGGCGGCCTGGCAGTGCGCCGACCCGGGCATTCAGTACGACACGACCATCAACTCGTGGCACACGTGCCCGAACTCCGGACGGATCAACGCGTCGAACCCGTGCTCGGAGTACATGCACCTCGACGACTCTGCGTGCAACCTCGCGTCGCTGAACCTGATGAAGTTCCGCCGCGAGGACGGCGAGCTCGATGTCGAGGCATTCTCGCACGCGTGCGACACCGTCTTTCTCGCGCAGGAGATCCTGGTCGGCTACTCGAGCTATCCGACGCCCGAGATCGAGCACAACGCGCGCGCCTACCGGCAGCTCGGACTCGGGTACGCGAATCTCGGCGCGTTGCTGATGGCGCGCGGGCTCCCGTACGACTCGGACGAAGGCCGCGCGTACGCCGCCGCGATCACGGCGCTGATGACGGGTCGCGGGTACCGCAAGTCGGCCGAGGTCGCATCGCGGATGGGTGCGTTCGCCGGCTACCGGCCGAACGCCGCGGCGATGCTGGGCGTCGTCGCGAAGCACAGGGCGTCGGTCGGGAACATCGAAAACGCGCACTCCGTTCCTGCGGACCTCCTCTCGGGCGCTCGGCAGGCCTGGGACGACTCGCTCGATCTCGGCGAGGTACACGGGTTCCGAAACGCCCAGGCAACCGTCCTCGCCCCGACGGGGACGATCAGCTTCATGATGGATTGCGACACGACGGGTGTGGAGCCCGACTTCTCCCTGGTCAAGTCGAAGAAGCTCGTCGGCGGCGGCGAGATCACGATCGTCAACAAGACGGTGCCGATGGCGCTCGAGAAGCTCGGTTACGCGCCCGCCGAGAACGACCAGATCATCGCGTACATCGACGAGCGGAACACGATCGTCAGCGCGCCGTTCGTGAAGACCGAGCACTACCCGGTATTCGACTGCGCGATCGGTGACCGCGCGATCCACTACATGGGTCACGTCAAGATGATGGGCGCCGTTCAGCCGTTTATCTCGGGCGCCATCTCGAAGACGGTGAACCTGCCCGAGCAGACGGAGGTCGACGAAGTCGCTCAGCTCTTCGTCGACGCGTGGAAGCTCGGCGTGAAGGCGATCGCGATCTATCGCGACAACTGCAAGGTCGCCCAGCCGCTCTCGGGAAAGAGCGTTGGCGGCGCGGCGATCGCGCTGCTCGGGAAGCCGCAGCGCAGGCGCCTCCCCGACGATCGCACCGAAGTCGGGCGCAAGTTCCGCGTCGGCGACTACGAGGGGTACATCCACGTCGGCCTCTTCGAGGACGGCACGGCCGGCGACGTCTTCGTCGACATCGCAAAGGAAGGCACCACGCTCGCGGGCCTCATGAACTCCTTCATGATCTCGGTCTCCCTCGGACTCCAGTACGGCGTCCCGCTCGAGGTCTACGTCTCGAAGTTCAGCCACATGCGCTTCGAGCCCTCAGGGCCGACGAACGACGAAGACATCCGGATCGCGAAATCGCTCGTGGACTACATCTTCCGCTGGCTCGGCAAGAAGTTCCTCGACACGGAAACCCAGCAGGAGCTCGGCATCATGAGTCCCGAGGTGAAGGCCCGCATCGCCGAGGCTCACGACCTCCTCGAGAACGGCCGAGGTTCGGCACCGATGCCGTCGATCACTCCGGGGCAGACCGCCCTCTTCAACGCCTGGGAGGATGCCGTCGAGTGCTCGAAGTGCGGCGGCCGCATGGTCAGAACGGGCAGCTGCTACACCTGCCGCGACTGCGGTCAGAACACCGGCTGCAGCTAGCTCGCGGCGACGAGAGCCGAACACGGGAGAGCCGCTCGGAAGGGCGGCTCTCCCGTGTCGACGCCAGACGCTCAGCCGATCGAATCGCGCCAGGCGTTCGTCTGCATGAAGATCGGAACCGCCTCCTCGATCGCAACTGCAGGGGTGACCTCGAACTCGAGGAACGGGAGCCATGGAGTGATCCCCTCGACGACGCTCGCCGCCGAGTCGGCCTCGATGATCGCGATTCCACCACCCGTCGCGAGCGCGAAGTGGTGGACGAACGTGAACGGCGGTTTCCACGCCGTAAAGAGCTGGAGTGTCCGCTTCTGGCTCTCCTCCGTCGGGTTGCGCTCCTTGTAGATCACGCCGAACTGCATCAACGGCCTCCTTTCGAACAGCCACAGAGAGGGCGGCAGTCTACTGCGCGTCGGGGTCAGCCGTAGAATCGCCCGATCGACCAGGATGCCGGGCTTCGTAACGGACCTTCCGTATCCGGGAGCGCTCGATCGTGGTTTCGAGTTTCAGGGTCGCCGGATCCCGTTCCTCAACCGCCAGAAGGGGATCTACCGGGCCGCTGCGCAGACTGGTGCCGCCGCGCTCTCGATCAACACGTCGGTCACGTCGCCCTACAACGATGAGGTGACGCTCGAGGGGTTTCTCTACGCATATCGAGCCGGCTCCCTCGAGCAGGCAGATAATCGAGCGCTTCGCGCTGCGTTCGATCAGCGCATCCCTCTCGTGTATTTCACAGGCATCGCTCCCGGCTAGTACCACGCGCAGTACCCGTCCTTCGTGATGGCTAACTACGAACAGGAACGGCGCGTTCTCGTGACTCCATCGGTAGCCGACGACTTCGGCCCAAGCCGTATTCTCGAACGACCCTTCGACGAGCTCGAACGCCGATTTGTCACCCGTGAGTCCGAGAGAGGCTTCATCAGGCCCGCTTCCGGCGAGTCGTTCCTCCGGCCTACCGCGAGCAGTGCGCGATCTGCCGGCTGAAAGAGGTGCGCCTGCTCGACGCAGCGCATATCGTCGAGGACAGCGATCCGGCGGGAAGCGCCTGATCCGAAACGCAGCCTCTGCACGATCCACCACCGCGCGTTCGACCAGAACCTCGTCGGCATCGATCAGCAATTCGGGGTACACGTTTCGCGGAGACTTCGAGAGGAGGAGGACGGCCCGATGCTCGAACTTCTCAAGGGCTTCGACGGCCAACGGATCCTCGTCCCGTCAAGCCCGAGGCGCCGTCCCGATCCAGAACGGCTCGAGCATCGCTTCGAGCGGTTCCGCGATCAGTCCTGACAAGGGAGGAGCAATGGGCTACACCGTTATCCGTCCGGAGGATCGCCACTTCGACCGGCCGAGCTGGCGGCCCGAGGAGCAGGTTCGTACGCTCGTCGAGCTGCCGCTCCTCGCCACGATGCGCCACTCGCGTGCGAACCTTTGGCGCTATCCGGTGGGCGCGGGCGGTCGGCACCACGTCCAGCTCGCTCAGGAAGAGGTCTTCGTCGTGCTCGAGGGCATGTTCACGATGCTCCTCGGCGACCCGCAAGAGCGCCACGAGCTGCCCGCTGGAAGCATGGTCGTGGTCGAGCCGGGCACGCCGCTCAAGCTGATGAACGAGAGCGAGGAAGAAGGCCTTGTCTTCGTCTACGGCGCTCCGACCGATCGACGCGCCGAGATCCTCGAGGAGACGCCATGATCGCCCGGACGTGGCGAGGCTGGACGGAAACAGATGACGCTGACGCCTACGTCGCATACCTTCGGCGGACAGGAATGACGGAGTATCGATCGACGCCCGGGAACCGTGCCGCGTACATCCTCCGCCGGACAGAGGCCGGCCGGACGGAGTTCGTCACGCTCACGTTCTGGGACTCGGTCGAGGCGATCCAGGCGTTCGCGGGCGAGGAGGTCGAGCGCGCCGT
Source organism: Gaiellales bacterium (assembly GCA_038209835.1). Taxonomy (GTDB): domain Bacteria; phylum Actinomycetota; class Thermoleophilia; order Gaiellales; family Gaiellaceae; genus JBBQXH01. The sequence goes on from JBBQXH010000091.1 coordinate 7,669, forward strand.
CTTCTATCCCGAGGACGATCGCTTCCTGGTCGGGCGCGAGCGCACCTGCGCGCACTACGAGCTCATCGAGTGACCCGGCGAGCGGTTTCGGGTCTGTCACCCGCGAGCTCGTCGAGTCGTCGGGCGATGAAGTCGCGTTCAGACGCCGTCGGCGCAAGCTCGAGAGCCCGGCTGTAGGCCTCCGCCGACTCCCTCTCACGGCCGAGTCGCTGCAGAAGCTCGGCGCGGGTCGAGTGCATGAGGTGGTAGCTCTCGAGCTCGGGGACGAGAGCGTCGACGTGTCGAAGCCCGACCTCCGGTCCCTCGGCCATCGCGATCGCGACGCCGCGGTTCAGCTCGACCACGGGTGAAGCGGTCACCTCCGCCAGGCGGCCGTACAGCACGACGATCATCTCCCAGTCGGTGTCGGCGGCGGTTGTCGCCTCGGCGTGGACGGATGCGATCGCCGCCTGTAGCTGATACGGCCCGGGACGGCGCAACGCGATCGCCCGCTCGAGCAGAGTGGCACCCTCACGGAGCTGATCGCCGTCCCAACGAGCTCGATCCTGGTCGCCGAGGAGAACCATGTGCCCTGAATCGTCCAGCCTGGCATCGCGACGCGAGTCCTGGAGCAACATGAGCGCGAGCAGGCCGAAGACCTCGGGCTCGTCCGGCATGAGCGCGAAGAGAAGACGTCCGACACGGAGCGCCTCGCTGCAGAGCTGTTGACGCCGTTCGGGATTGGAATACCCCTCGTTGAAGATCAGATAGACAACCGCGAGCACCGCCGAAAGTCGGTCGGGCAGCGCGTGGTCGGGCGGCACACGGATCGGGATGCCGGCATCCCGGATCTTGCGCTTCGCACGGACGAGGCGCTGCGCCATCGTTGGCTCAGGCGTGAGAAACGCACGTGCGATCTCGGGTGGGGTGAGGCCGCCGACGAGCCGGAGCGTCAGCGCAACGCGAGCCTCCTCGGAGAGCGCCGGATGGCAGCACGTGAAGATCATGCTGAGGCGCTCGTCACGTATCGCCGTCACGTCGCTCTCCTCCTCACCCGGGGGCCTGAGTTCCTCGAGCCGTCCGAGCAGCTCCGTCTTGCGAGCGAGAACCCTGTCACGGCGGATGCGGTCGATCGCCCGATTTCGCGCGGTCGTGATGATCCAGGCGCCGGGACTGATTGGCTCGCCGTCCTGCGGCCACCGCTCCAGGGCGACCAAGAACGCTTCCTGGACCGCGGCCACGGCGGGATAGGTTTGGCCGAGGCCGCGGGGGAGGGTTGCGAAAGCGCGGCCCCCATAGCCGCGG
>JBBQXH010000092.1:0-8930 GCA_038209835.1 Gaiellales bacterium
CTCTCGCTCGAGGCGATCGACCGCGCCGAGACCGTCGTCGCGATCGAGGCCGTCTGCGCGGCGCAGGCGCTCGACCTGATTCCGGGGCGCCCCGGTGCCGGCACGGCCCGCGTGCACGCTCTCGTTCGCGAGCGGGTCGACCCGCTGGTCGAGGACCGACCGCCGGCGCACGACATCGAGGCGGCGCGGGAGCTCGTCGAGTCGGGCGCGCTCGGTGCCGTCGCGCGGGAGCTCGCATGACCGGCGCGATGGCGGTGTACCGGCTCGCCAAGATGGAGCCGGAAGTCCGCTGCCGGATGATGGAGCGATCAACCGCCGAGATCTTCGACGCGGAGCTGAACCGGCGCGTCGCAGCGATCGTCGAGGACGTCAGGCTTCGCGGGGATGCAGCAGTGTCCGATGCTCTCGAGCGGTTCGACGGGGTCCACTGCCCGCCCGAGAGCCTTCGGGTAACCGAGGAGGAGTTCGCGGCCGCCCGCGGAGAGGTGTCCGACGACCTCGTCCGGGCGATCAGGCAAGGCATCACGAACATCCGCGCCTTCAACAGACGTGTCCTGGACGGGGTGTCCTGGACAAAGGAGATCGCGCCCGGGCTCGTGATGGGCGAGCAGGCGCGGCCGATCGAGTCGGCCGGGCTGTTCGTTCCGAGTGGCAAGGGGTCGTTCCCGTCGGTCCTCATGCAGATCGGCACGCCCGCCGTCGTCGCGCGAGTTCCCCGCATCGTCGTCGTTGTCCCCCCTGCCGTTGGCCGGGGCATCGGGGTCGACCCGGCTGTGCTCGTGGTCGCCGAGGAGCTCGGGCTGACCGAGGTCTTCCGCGCGAACGGGCCTGCCGGCGTCGCCGCCGTCGCGGTCGGGACCGAGTCGATTCCGCGAGTGCGAATGGTCGTCGGGCCCGGGAGCCCTGCGGTCACCGCGGCGCAGATCCAGGCGCAGGCGTTCGGGTGCGCGACGGTGATGCTCTTCGGGCCGTCGGAGAGCCTCGTGATCGCCGACGACTCAGCGGATCCCGTGATCTTGGCCGCCGACTATCTGAACGAGGCAGAGCACGGGCCTGATTCGGCAGCGATCCTGGTCACGCCGTCGTCCGAGCTGATCGAGGCCGTCGGCGAGGAGGTTGACCGCCAGCTCGTTCATCTGCCGGCTCCCCGACGCGAGTACGCGGCCGCCGCCATCTCCCGGTTCGGCGGTGCGGTCCTCGTCTCAGACCTCGCTGAGGCATGCGCCTTCGCGAACGAGTACGCGCCCGAGCATCTCCAGATCGTCACGGAAGAGCCGGAGGCTGTGCTCGCTCAGCTCGATCACGCGGGCGAGATTCTGCTCGGTCCGACGCCATTCGCCGTCGCGAACTACGTTCTCGGCGTGCCGGCCACCCTTCCGACCGGAGGGTTCGCGAAGGTCTCGTCGGGCGTCACCTCCCGGACGTTCGTGAAGACGAGCTCGATCGGAGGCACGTCGGCCGAGGCGCTCGCGCGTCTCGCGCCCTCTGTCGTCGCGCTGGCCGAGCATGAGGGCTTCCCCGCCCACGCAAACGCGATTCGCGTGCGCGTTCTGTGAGGTGCAGCGCGCGGTCGGCGGTCGCCGGTGGCGGGCGAGCATAGAATCGCCGCACGTGGGAGCGCGATGACCAGCCCGGGTCAAGCTGACGCGACCGTCGAGGCGCTGTGCGGGGATCTCTCGCACATCCGCGCGCCGCGTGGGTCGACGCTGAACGCGAGGACGTGGCAGACGGAGGCGCCCCTTCGGATGCTGTTGAACAACCTCGACGCCGAGGTCGCGGAGCATCCCGAGCAGCTGATCGTGTATGGCGGCTCCGGACGGGCGGCGCGGTCCCATGAAGCCCTGAAGGCGATCGTCCGGGCGCTCCTCGACCTGAGCGATGACGAGACGCTGCTCGTGCAGTCCGGGAAGCCGGTCGGCGTGTTCCGCACGCATGCGGGCGCCCCCCGGGTGCTCCTCGCCAACTCGCTCCTCGTGCCGAAGTGGGCGACGTGGGAGGAGTTTCGCCGGCTCGAGGCGCTCGGGCTGACGATGTACGGTCAGATGACCGCCGGCAGCTGGATCTACATCGGGACACAGGGCATTCTCCAGGGGACGTATCAGACCTTCGCGGCCGCGGCTGAGAAGCACTTCGGCACGTCAGATCTGTCGGGCCGGACGATCCTCACCGCCGGTCTCGGAGGGATGGGCGGGGCACAGCCGCTGGCAGCGACCATGTGTGGTGCGGCGATCCTCTGTGTGGAGGTGGATCCGTCCCGGATCGCGCGGCGGGTCGAGACCCGCTATCTCGACGAGGCGACCGAGTCGCTCGACGACGCCCTGACCCGCGTGCGGGCGGCCGCCGCCGAAGGACGCCCGCTCTCCGTCGGCCTTCTGGGAAATGCATCGCTCGTCTTTCCCGAGCTCGCCAGACGTGGCGAACCGTTCGACCTCGTGACGGATCAGACCTCGGCGCACGATCCGCTCACCGGATACATCCCCTCGGAGTTGCCATTCGAGGAGGCCGCGGCGTTCCGGGAGCGCCACCCCGACGAATATCTGCGCCTTGCCCGGGAGTCGATCGCTGTGCACGTTCGCTCGATGCTCGAGTTCGTCCGACAGGGGAGCTATGTTTTCGATTATGGCAACAATCTGAGAGGGGAGGCGTTAGAGGCCGGAGTCGACGATGCATTCACATACCCGGGATTCGTCCCGGCCTATATCAGGCCGCTCTTCTGCCGCGGCATCGGACCGTTCAGGTGGGCAGCCCTGTCCGGCGATCCGCAAGACATCGCGGTCATCGATGCAGAGCTGAAGCAGCTGTTTCCTGACGATGCCCTGCTCCAGCGCTGGCTCGAGCTGGCACACGAGCGTGTCGCATTCCAGGGGCTCCCCGCTCGGATCTGCTGGCTCGGCTACGGCGATCGGGCGAAGGCGGGGCTGGCGATGAACGAGCTCGTCCGTGCGGGTCGTGTCTCCGCTCCGATCGTGATCGGTCGCGACCATCTCGACGCGGGAAGCGTTGCCTCTCCGTTTCGCGAGACCGAGGCGATGCGTGACGGATCGGACGCGATCGCCGACTGGCCGATCCTGAACGCCCTGCTGAACACCGCAGCCGGGGCCACGTGGGTGTCGGTCCACCACGGCGGCGGCGTGGGGATCGGCAACTCCATCCACGCCGGCATGGTCGTCCTCGCCGACGGAACCGATGACGCGGCCGAGCGTCTCGAGCGGGTGCTCACGACCGATCCAGGGATGGGCGTCATCCGCCACCTCGACGCCGGCTACGACGAGGCGATCGACGCCGCGCAGAAGCACGGCCTCGGGCTCGCGGGGTGAACGTCGGCTCGCCTTCCGGGGCCTCCGGCCCCATCGGCCTCGCCCAGAGCGGCGTCGGCTCGCCTTCCGGGGCCTCCGAACTGCGGGTGCGCCCGGGGCAACTCCCACGGCTGCTCGTCCGGGATCTGGCCCAGCTCGTGAGCCCGTCCGGGCGCACGGCGCCTCTCCGTGGAGCGGCGCTCGGAGCGGTCGACCTGATCGAGGACGCCTATGTGCTCTGCTCGGAGGGAGAGATCAGCGCGGTCGGTCGGATGCGCGACCTCGAGCCCCTTGACGTCGACGTCATCGAGATCGACGGGTCTGGAAAGGCCGCGCTTCCGGGTCTCGTGGACTGCCACACGCATGCGTGCTTCGGCGGCGACCGCGTCGAGGAGTATGCCCTGCGCTCGCGCGGAGCAAGCTACGAGGAGCTGCACGCGGCAGGAGGCGGGATCCTCTCGACGGTTCGCGCCACCCGGGCGCTCGACGCCGCCGGATTGCTCGCCCGCGTGGAGCGACACCGCGACTGGATGCTCGCGCACGGCACGACGACCTTCGAGGCGAAGTCCGGGTACGGGCTCGACCGCGACACGGAGCTCGCGTCGCTCCGTGCGATCCGCGATGCCGGTGGGATCGCGACCTGGCTCGGCGCCCACGCCGTGCCGCCCGAGTTCGAGGACGGCGACGAGTACCTCGATTTCGCGGTCGCAGACGTTCTTCCGGAGGCCGCCGAGATCGCAGAAGCCGCCGACGTGTTCCTCGAGCGCGGGGCCTTCGACGCACGCCAGGCCGAGCGCTACCTCCGTGCCTGCAAGGCGGCTGGCCTCGTACTGCGCCTTCACGGCGACCAGTTCACCGAGGTTGGGGCCGTCCCGCTCGCGGTCGCGCTGGGCGCGGCGAGTGTCGACCATCTCGAGGCAACGGGGCCTGACGGAGTCGCCATTCTCGCGGCGAGCGAGGTCACCGGTGTTCTGCTGCCCGCGAGCGCGCTCTTCCTCGACCGTCCGATGCCACCCGGTCGGGCGCTTGTCGATGCCGGGGCCGCGATCGCGCTTGCAACCGACTTCAATCCCGGCAGCGCGTTCTGCGAGAGCCTGCCACTCGTCTGCGCGCTCGCTTGCACGCAGCTCCATCTCGGGCCCGCCGAGGCGCTCGGCGCGTGCACCGTCAACGCCGCTCACGTCCTCCGGCGCGCGGCCAAAGTGGGGCGCCTGGCTCCCGGATACGCAGCCGACGTCGTGCTCGTCGACGCACCTGACTGGCGGTATCTGGCGTACCACTTCGGGACCGACCACGTGACGACGGTACTGAAGAATGGACGCGCGAAGGCATTGTGACTGCCGCTGGAGCAGGCCGGTGCGATACTGACCTCATGGCTGTTCGAGAAGAGTGCGAGGGTCACGTCTGATGCCCTGGTGGGCGCCGCTTGCGATCATCGGTGGAGCTCTCGTCGGCGCCGCGGTCGGGGCGCTCCTCCTGATCGGGACTCCGTCGAGCGCCCGCAGGTCGCGGGATAAGGGCCGTCTCGCCTACGAGGAGACCAACACGACGAACTACGTCAGTTGGAATCCCAAGGCGTTCCTCGTCATCGGCGCAATCCTGGCGATCGTCGTGGGACTCGCAATCGGCCTCTCCGTCGGCTGACCGTCGGCGCGGCTGCGATAATCGGAGGAGCGATGGCATCGAAGAAGCAACGGCGGCGTCGCGAGAAGCTCCAGCGCCACGAGTACGAGTACGTCGTCGAGAACGAGGACGGGGAGGAAGTCCCGGTCGAGTCGCCGCGTGAAGCCAGGGCGGCCTCGACTGGCAAGCAGCAACCGAAGCTCGTCGACCGGCGTGGCAAGGAGATCCGCCCTCCCTCGTGGGAGCGCGTCTTCAAGCGTGCGGCGATCTTCGGCCCGATCCTGCTCGTTCTCGTCTTCGTGACCGGCCGGAGCCTCAGCACGACGGCGAAGATCCTGAACGCCGTGATCCTCCTCGCGATTTTTCTGCCGTTCAGCTATCTCGTCGACATGTTCGTGTACCGCTCGATGCTGAAACGGCAGCGCCGATCGGGCGGCAACTGAGCGAGAAGCCCGACCGGCCGATCCTCACCGGGAAGCGGATTCGCCTCCGTCCGGCTGAGGAGACGGACGTCGACGTCCTCGAGAGCATCATGCGCGAGCCGACTATCTCGAGATGGTGGGGGGAGTCCGACCTGCGGAAGGCGGCACGCGAGCTCCTCACCTGGGATGAGGCAGAAGCCTTCGATCGAGGAGGACGGCAGAGTGATCGGTTGCCTGCAGTGGTACGAGGAAACCGATCCCGAGTACCTGCATGCGGGGCTCGACATCTTTCTCATCACCGACCGGCAGGGTCGAGGGCTCGGACCCGAGGCGCTCCGGCTCGCCGGCCGCTATCTCTTCACCGTCCGTGGCCATCACCGGCTCGTGATCGACCCGCGGGCGGATAACCATCGTGCGATACGGGCGTACGAGCGTGTCGGCTTCCGTCGCGTAGGGGTCATGCGTCGCTACGAGCGTGGGCCGGACGGGGCCTGGCACGACGGACTCCTGATGGACATGCTGAGCGATGAGCTCATCGACGAGCCCGCGGGCTAGACTCAGGCCTCGATGAGCCTCGACGTCGCCCAGCTTCCGCTTGGACCGATCCAGACGAACTGCTACCTCGTAAGGCGCGAGGGCGCGGACGAGGCCGTCGTCATTGATCCTTCGGCCGACGCGACCGAGATCCGTCGCGAGCTCGCGCATCGGGGCGCACGCTGCGTCGCGATTCTCATCACCCATGGACACTGGGATCACCTCGGCGCCGTTGCCGACCTCGCCGGCGGAACCGACGTGCCGGTTCACATGGCCGAGGCGGAGCGCGACCGGCTCGAGAAGATCAACGACTTCGTCCCTGCCGGTGTTCACCTCCGTCCGTACGTGCCCGACGTCCTTCTCAGCGGAGACGAAAGGCTCGACCTCGCCGGGATTACGTTCGAGACCCTGCGTGTGCCGGGACACTCCGCGGGTCACCTCGCGTACGCGGCCGACGGCTCGCTCTTCTCGGGCGATGTGCTGTTCGCGGGCTCGGTCGGGCGCACGGACCTTCCCGGAGCGGATTGGTCGACGCTCGCGGCCTCCATTCAAACGCTGGTCGAGCGGCTCCCACCCGAGACGATCGTCTACCCCGGGCACGGGCCGGCGACGACGCTCGGCGACGAGCTCGCAACGAACCCGTTCCTCGCCGAGCTGCGGGCGACCAGGTCGTGAAGATCGAGGCGCCACGCGGCACGGCCGACGTCCTGCCGGCCGACCAGCCGCCCCGCGAGGCGATTCTGGCTGCGGCAGACTCCGCCGCAGGGCGCTACGGCTACGGACGCATCGTGACCCCCACGTTTGAGGACACCCAGCTGTTCGCCAGAACGTCGGGCCAGGGCTCGGACGTCGTCACGAAGGAGATGTACACCTTTGCCGACCGGGGTGGCCGGTCGCTGACGCTGCGGCCCGAGGCGACCGCGTCGATCGCGCGGGCGTACGTCGAGCACGGCCTTCACCGTGCCCCGCAGCCGGTCAAGACCTACTGCACGGCCCCGATGTTCCGATACGCCGCGCCGCAAAAGGGGCGCTACCGCGAGTTCTGGCAGATCGACTTCGAGGCGATGGGATCTGCGGACCCCGGCCTGGACGCCGAGCTGATCCAGCTCTTCGTCGACATCGCGTCCTCGCTGGGGATCGAGGGCTTGCGACTCGAGCTCAACTCGATCGGAGACCGTGCCTGCCGGCCGGCCTACGTCGAGCGGCTGGGGGCCTTTCTGGCTGAGCATCGATCGCTCCTCGATGACGACGCGCGACAGAAGGCCGACGCGAGCCCGTTGCGTGTCTTCGACACGAAGAATCCAGTGGTGCGAGAGGTGCTCGCCGAAGCGCCGACAATCGGCGAATCGCTGTGTGACGATTGCCGAGCGCACTTCGACGAGGTTCAGGCATTTCTCTCGGCCTACGGCGTCGCCTACGAAATCGTTCCCACCCTCGTTCGGGGCCTCGATTACTACAGCCGCACGGTATTCGAGTTCGTCAACGACGGGCTCGGTGCGGCCCAGAGCACAATCTGCGCGGGTGGGCGCTACGACTACCTGATCGAGGAGATCGGAGGCGCCCCCGCGCCCGGGATCGGCTGGGCCGCTGGCATCGAGCGTCTCGCCATGTCTCTCGACACGCGTGCCGAAGCCGGCGGGATCGATGTGTTCTTCATCTGCGGCGCTGACACGGACCGCCCTCGAGTCCTCGAGCAGATGACCGCGCTTCGACGGGCTGGGCTCTCGTGCGACACGGACTACGCGGGCCGCTCTCTCAAGGGTCAGTTGACCCAGGCAGGCCGGCTGGGTGCGAAGCGCGTCGTCCGCGTCGAAGGAGACCTCGCGACGATCGGCGATGCCGCAACGGTGCCGGTCGAGCGGATCGCCGAGGCGGTGCTGGCGTGACATGCTGGCGCGACCTGATGTGCGGAGAGGTAACCGCGGCGAACGTCGGCGAGCGTCTCGTGCTCTCAGGGTGGGCCGACACGCGGCGGGACCACGGAGGGCTCGTGTTCGTGGATCTGCGCGACAAGACGGGGGTCTGCCAGCTCGTCGTCAACCCGGAGCGGGCACCTGACGCGATCGCGGCGGCTCACGCTACGCGGAACGAGTTCGTCCTGCGCGCCGAGGGCGAGGTTGTCCCGCGGGCGCCCGAGGCGGTCAATCCGAATCTTCGAACGGGCGAGATCGAGGTGCAGGTCGATGCGCTCGAGATCGTCTCACGCTGCCCACCGTTGCCCTTCCAGTTCGACGGGGAAGGGGTCGACGAGACGCTCCGGCTCCGCTACCGATGGCTCGATCTGAGGCGCCCGCGGCTCCAGCGAAACATCGAGCGTCGCTCGAAGATGGTCTCGACCATCCGGCGGGTCATGGACGACGCCGGTTTCCTCGAGATCGAGACGCCGATCCTCGCGAAGCCGACACCGGAGGGCGCTCGCGACTTCCTCGTCCCGAGCCGGCTCCACCACGGCCGCTTCTTCGCCCTGCCGCAGTCCCCCCAGATCTACAAGCAGCTGCTCGTCATCGCGGGGTTCGATCGCTACTACCAGATCGCTCGTTGCTTCCGCGACGAGGATCTCCGTGCCGACCGCGTCCAGGAGATCACCCAGCTCGACGTCGAGATGGCCTTCCCCGACCGGGAGTTCATCTTCGCGTTGATGGAGACGATGGCCTCGGCCGTCTGGGCTGAGATTGGCGTCACGCTCGAGACGCCGTTCCCGCGAATGACCTGGGACGAGGCCGACCGCCGCTACGGCTCGGACAAGCCCGATCTGAGGTTCGGCCTCGAGATCCAGGACGCCACGGAGCTCACACGCGGGTCGGAGTTCGGCGTCTTTGCGGGAGCCCCGGCCGTCCGCTATCTCGTTGCGCCGCGCGAGTTCTCGCGGGCCGAGCTCGCGCGGCTCGAAGAGGTCGCGAAGGAGTGGGGAGCGAAGGGCCTCGCCTACCTCGTCTTCGTTGCCGACGGCGTGGTTCGATCCCCGATCGCGAAGTTCCTCTCCGAGGAGGAGCTGAACGCGCTTCGCCCGCCACCGGGCTCGACGCTCCTGTTCGGCGCGGACACGCCCAAGATG
>JBBQXH010000093.1:0-8877 GCA_038209835.1 Gaiellales bacterium
CGCCCGGGTGACGGTGCTGCCCTCGGTCGCGATGACACGATCTTCGCGACCCGTGCCGGCAAGGTCGGCTTTCGCGCGAGCGGCGAGCGCCGCTTCGTCTCGGTCGTTTAAGTGCCCCCGGCCGGAACTACGCTCGTGCCCTGGCGGCTGCAAAGCGGCGCCGGTCGGCGTCCTCGGTCGCGCCCGTATCCTCCGGATACGAACGCTCCCTGCGTCCTTGCCCGGCTTGCTTTTCGCCGTCAGGAGCATGACCGTACTTCCGGCCGGGAGCACTGAGCCCCCGATTCGCCGATGTTCTCTGACCGCGCGGCGTTCGTCGCAGAGGGCGGTCGCGGCGGCGACGGCGCTCTGAGCTTCCGTCGCGAGAAGTACGTTCCCAAGGGCGGGCCGGACGGTGGAGACGGCGGCCACGGAGGGGATGTCGTACTCACCGCCGACCCTGATCTCCGTGACCTGTCGTTCTTTCGCGGGAAGGGGCACTTCCGCGCCGAGCGCGGGCGGCACGGCGAGGGTTCGAACCGGCGCGGTCGTGACGGTGAGGACACCGTCCTGCGGGTTCCGCTGGGAACGCAGGTCTTCGACGACGAGGGGCGGCTCGTCGCCGATCTCGCACACGGCGGCGCCCGCGTGGTCATTGCGCACGGAGGGCGCGGCGGGGCCGGGAACCGGCACTTCGCGAGTCCGACACGACAGACGCCCCGGGTCTCGGAGCCTGGCATTCCGCCCGAGACGTCAGAGATCGAGCTGCGACTCAAGTTGATGGCCGATGCGGCGCTCCTCGGCTTCCCGAACGCGGGGAAGTCCTCGCTTCTTCGCCGTATCTCGAACGCTACGCCGAAGGTCGCCGACTATCCATTCACGACCGTCGCACCCGTGCTCGGAACCGTCGAGGCGAGCGACGGCCGTCAGCTCGTCGTGGCGGACGTTCCCGGGCTTCTCGAGGGAGCGAGTGAGGGCGTCGGCCTCGGCGACGAGTTCCTGGCCCATCTCGAGCGAGCGAGGCTGTTCATCCACGTCGTGGATGTGCACGAGGACGATCCGGCCGCGCGGTTCGTGACGATCGATCGCGAGCTCGTTGCGTACGGCGCTGGGCTGGCGGAGCGGCCGCAGATTCTGGTGCTGAACAAGATCGATCTCCTCCCGGAGCCTCCGTCCATCGCGATCGACGACGCGCGCATCGTCGCCGTCATCGGCACCTCGACCGTGACCGGCGCCGGAATCGCCGACCTCGAACGGGCACTCTTCGAGCTCATCCCCGATGCTGCTCCCTCTCCTCTGGCGCTCGGTACCGACGAAGAGCTGGCCGACTTCCTCGTCTACCGACCGAGGCCACCTCATCGCCGCTCCTTTCGCGTGTTGCGAACCGACCGGGGATACATCGTGACCGGGAAGAATCTCGACGCCGTTTCGCCGTCCGAGATCGAGCAGGCGCTTCGCGAGGCCGGCGCACGGACGGGGGCAGAGGTGCGGCTCGGCGACGAGAACTACGAGCTCGCATGACCGTCGGGCTCCTCGGCGGCGCCTTCGACCCGCCGCACGACGGCCATCTCGTGCTCGCAGCCGAGGCGATTCGCCACTTCGGGCTCGAGCGTCTGCTGGTGATTCCGACCGGCTGGCCGCCGCACAAGTCGGTCGAGACGCCGCCCGAGATCAGGTTCCGCCTCGCAGTCGCGGCCTTCGCCGGGATTCCCGGGGTTGAGCTCTCACGCCACGAAATCGAGCGGGATGAGAGCTCCTACACCGTTGACACCGTTCGCTTTGCCGAGCGTCTCTACCGCGATGTTGTATTCGTTGTCGGTGCGGACGAGTTCTCGGCCTTCCTCTCATGGCACGATCCGAATGGCGTACTCGAACACGCGAGACTCGGGGTCGCAACCCGGCCTGGCTACCCCCAAGACCGGCTGGACGCCGTGCTGGGACGTCTCGAGCGGCCGGAACGCGTCGAGCTCTTCGCCATGCCGGCCGTTTCCGTGTCATCGACCGAGGTGCGCGAGCGCGTCCGGCGCGGCGATCCGATCGACGGGCACGTCCCTCCGCGCGTAGCGGCGCTGATCCAGGAGATCGGCCTGTACAGGCCACTCGCGAGTTGACCCGCGTCCGTCGCCGTCGCTACCCTCCCCACGTGAGGACATCGAGGAGAGCACGCCTCCACTGACACCGCTGGAACAAGCCCGCCACATCGCCCATCTCGCCGAGGAAAAGCTCGCGAGAGATGTCGTGATCCTCGACATGCGACCGGTGGTGTCCTACACCGACTACTTCGTCATCTGCAGCGCGCAGAATCCGAGGCAGGCGAAGGCGGTCTTCGACGGAGTCCGTGACGGGCTCAAGCGCGACGACCGCGCCGTTCCCCGGAACGTCTCGGGGGAGCGCGAGGCAACGTGGATTCTCGCCGACTACCTCGACGTGGTCCTCCACGTCTTTACGCCCGAGGCCCGGGCCTACTACCGCCTCGAAGAGCTCTGGAGTGACGTGCCCTCTGTTGAGGTGGCCGCCAGCGCGTAGCGTCTGCCGCGTGCGCTATCGTTGTCGGAAATGACAACGGATCAGAAGGGCGCAATCGCCGAAGCTGCCGTATCAAATGTCGCTGTGCGGCTCGGCTTCGGCGTGTTGAAGCCGGTCTTCTCTCCCGAGCGGTACGACCTCGTCTTCGATCTCCATCCCGGCCTGATCCGTGTGCAGTGCAAGTGGGCGAGGTGCGAGCGAGATGCGATGATCGTTCGCTGCTTCTCCTGTCGTCGAGGTGGCTCGGGAATGATCCGCCGCGCATATCGAGAGGACGAAGTCGATGCGATCGCTGCGTACTGCGCCGCTATCGACAGTTGCTATCTCATCCCCATGACGTGGATCGGCAGCCGCAAGCTCGTTCAGCTTCGTCTTCGGCCGGCGCGAAACAATCAGCACGCCGGCGTGACCATGGCTTCCGAGTTCGAGATGGAGTCTCTAGACTGGAGATCGCACTTCGAGGGGCCATAGCTCAGCTGGGAGAGCGCTTGCATGGCATGCAAGAGGGCGGGGGTTCGAGCCCCCCTGGCTCCATCAGTTCGTCGCCGTACCCGCCTCGTCTGGCACGGTGAGGCGAACGGTGTCCTCGGGCGTCTCCGGAGCGGCGACCGTGTCGAGGACGAATCGCGCCAGCCGCCGTGCCTCCGGCTCACCGAGCGAGACGGCGGCTTCCGCCGCTCCTGCGTCGCTCCACACGCTGATTCGCACATGCCGGTCAGATCGGTCGGGACCGAGGTAGCAGGAGACGCGAAGCGCCTTGCCGGGATCCGTCTGCGCGTGCGGACGGAAGAACTCGACGATCTTCAGCCGTTGCGGCGAGGCGCACCACGGGCAGAAGCGGTATCGCTCCTCGACCTCCCCACCGCACCGGGCACACTCGTGCATGTCCTGCCTCCTGCAGGGAACCGTACAGCTAATCCGAGACGCCTCGATTGCCGATGCAGGTCATGTGCGGACGGGTTCGTCGTTCCCTCGTACGCTGCGACCCGGTTGGGTCACTCTCCTCGTGCTCGTTGCGACGCTCGGGGTGACCGTCGCCTGCTTCTTCGTTGCGCGCCAGTACGTCCGTACGAGCGAGGACAGGCTGCTGCGCGAGCAGACGTCGCAGATCGGCGCCGTGATGAGCTCCTTCGGCCGCCAGATCGAGGCCATCCTCTACGCGGGCTCTGTCGTTGCGGACGTATCCAACGGCGATCCTGGGGAGTTCCGCGGGGAGCTCGAGTCACGCATTGACGGGACAGCGATTTCGAGCATCAGCCTCTTCGATCTCCGCTCGGGCACGCCCGTCGTCCGGGCGCAGGCCGGCGAGAGCGCGCCGTTGCTCGTTCCGGGATTCGGTGGGGCAGAGGATCGCAAGCTTGCGACGATCGCCAGGTCGAACCGGCTCGAGCTGATCAAGATCGGCGATGTCGACGGGAGCCACGTCATCGGATTCGCCACTGGCGGCCGGGACGGGAAATACGCGGTCTACGCCGAGAGCGTCGTTCCTCAGCTCGAGAAGCTCTATTTCTTCCGGCTCTCGAAGGGCATCGAGTATGCGCTCTTCATCGGCGACAAGCCGTCTGCGTCCACGCTGCTCACGTCGACGGGTCGTCTTCCCATCGCCGGGATGACCTCCGTCCAGCAGATACGTCTCGGCAGCGAGAACGCTACCCTCGTCGTCGGCTCGACCGGCGAGCTCGTCAGCGGCCTCTCAGGGGCCGCTCCCTGGCTCGCGCTCCTTCTCGGCGGGATCGTCTCGGTGGGTGTCGTCCTACTTCTGGAGATCACCCGCCGGAGAGCTGACGCGGAGGCGGAGCGTCGGGCGCTCACCGAGCAGAACGAGCGCCTTCGCGAGCTCGACCGGCTGAAGGACGAGCTGGTCGCGGTCGTCTCGCACGAGCTTCGCACGCCGCTCACGTCGATCCTCGGCTACCTGGAGCTGATCCGCGACGACGCGACAGAGCTCTCGGACGAGCACCGATCGTTTCTCGACGTGGTCGACCGCAACGCGCGGCGACTCCTGAGCCTGGTCGGCGATCTGCTGTTCGTCGCCCGGTTCGACGCGGGCGGACTCGACCTCGAGCTCGAGGACGTCGATCTCCCGGCTGTGGCGCGCGAGTGCGTCGAGGCACAGACGCCGAGGGCCGAGAAGGCCGGAGTCGTGCTCGAGCTCGAGAGCGATGAGGTCTTGCCGATCCGGGGCGATCGTGCCCGGATCGCCCAGCTCTTCGACAACCTCGTCTCGAACGCGATCAAGTTCACTCGTTCTGGCGGGCGCGTCGACGTGCGAGTCGCAGAGGACGACGGCGCGGCGGTGATCACGGTCGCGGACACGGGCATCGGGATTCCAGCCGGCGAGCAGGGCAGGCTCTTCGAGCGGTTCTTCCGCTCCTCGACGGCCAGCTCCGAGGCGATCCAGGGCACCGGTCTCGGGCTGACGATCGCGAAGGCCATCGCGGAGGGCCACCACGGGTCGATCTCGGCGTCGAGCGAGGAGGGAGTGGGAACGACGTTCACTGTCGAGTTGCCGCTCGCCCAGAAGCCGTCCAGCACGCACGCCGAGGCCGGCGTTCTCGTTCGCTGAGCGGTTCAGGTCAGACTGCTGACGCGCCGCGGCGTGCGTGCGGCGTGGAACTCACGCGCCCGGGGCCAGCTGTAGCGCTTCGCGCCGTCCGGGAGCCGCTCCGGGAAGCCGTCCTGGACGGCCTCCGCCGCCTGGCGCCAGAGGCGGAGGATCTCGAGTCGCAGGATCTCACGGGCCTCCTTGTACCCCTTGCCGTTGGCCGGTATGCCGTCGAACGTCATCGGCTCGCCGTAGACGACGCAGCACGGCCGCCGGTTCCTCCGGCTCCAGCCGAAGGACTCGAGGCCGCACGGAATGACCGGGACGCGGTCTCTCATGGCGATCGTGAGCGCACCCGTGTGGATCTCTCCCGGGTAGCCGAATCGCTGCCGGGTTCCCTCGACGAACACCCCGACGATGTGCCCTTCGCGCACAAGCTCCCGCGCCTTGCGCAGGCTGTCGCGATCCTGGCCGCCACGCTTGATCGGAAATGCCCCCGTCCACGTCAGCGCCTCGCCGACGATAGGAATCTCGAGCAGCTCCTGCTTCATCATGTACCAGATCGCCCGGTTCGAGAACGACCCGACGAGGGGCGGATCGATCGCGGAGAGGTGGTTGACGGCGAGCACTGCGCCGCCCTCGAGCGGGAGGCGGTCCGTGCCGTAGGCCCATGATCCGGGCGCCATGAGCATTCCCGTGATCGGCACGACATTGAAGCGCATGAAGATCCAGCCCTTCTCGACATCCGCACCCCAGATCCACGGGACGCCGAGCTTCGTCATGAGGGTGGGCGAAATCATCGGCAGCCACTCTAGCCTCAGCCCCGTCGCTACGATCCGTTGTCCGATGGAGCGGTACGACCCCCAGGCGATCGAGCGCAAGTGGCAGGAGACGTGGGAGCGCGAGCAGGCCTTCGTGGTGCCAAACCCGGCTGACCCGCAGGCCGCGGACGACCGGCCGCGGACGTACGTCCTCGAGATGCTGCCGTATCCGTCCGGCGAGCTCCACATGGGCCATGTTTTCAACTATACGCTCGGCGACGTCGTCAGCCACGTCAAGCGTCGCCAGGGCGTCATTGTGCTGCGCCCGATGGGCTACGACGCGTTCGGGCTTCCGGCCGAGAACGCCGCGATCCGCGAGGGAGGGCATCCGCGCGAGATCAGCGAGCGCAACATCGACTCGATCCGCCGCCAGATGCACAGGATGGGGTGGTCGATCGACTGGACACGCGAGGTCTCGACCAGCGACCCAACGTACTACCGCTGGACGCAGTGGCTGTTCTTGCGTTTCTACGAGGCCGGGCTCGCCTACCGGAAAGAGGCGCCCGTCAAGTGGTGCCCCAATGATCAGACTGTGCTCGCGAACGAGCAGGTGATCGACGGGCGGTGTGAGCGGTGCGGCGCCGAGGTGGTGGCCAAGAACCTCGAGCAGTGGTTCTTCCGCATCACCGAGTACGCCGACCGCCTTCTGGACGAGATGGCGCTGCTCGAATCCTGGCCAGAGCGGGTCCTGACCATGCAGCGCAACTGGATCGGCCGCTCGACCGGAGCTGAGGTGGTATTCCGGGTCGAGGGGACGGACGTCGAGCTCCCCGTCTTCACCACCCGCCCCGACACGCTCTTCGGGGCCACCTTCTTCGTCCTCGCCCCGGAGCACCAACTCGTTGGCGATCTCATTCGGAGTACCGACACCGAGCGGGCGGTCATCGACTACGTTGGCCACGCCGGCGCGACGACGGCCGTAGAGCGAGCGGACACCGAGCGCGAGAAGACTGGAGTCTTCACTGGCCGCTACGCCAGGAACCCGGTCAACGACGAGCTTCTCCCGATCTGGGTCTCCGACTACGTGCTCATGGAGTACGGAACCGGGGCGATCATGGGCGTCCCAGGCCACGATGCGCGCGATTTCGAGTTCGCGACGCGGTTCGGGCTCGAGATCCGCCAGGTGGTCGAGCCGGCCGACGGGTCGCCGGTGGAGCTGCCCTATGTCGAGAGGACGACCGGCGCCCGGTCTATGAGCTCGGGCCAGTTCTCGGGGCTCGAGACGCCCGAGGCGATCGATGCGATCGTCGAGTGGCTCGAGTCCGAAGGGCTCGGCAAGGCGACCGTCGGTTACCGGCTTCGCGACTGGCTCCTCTCACGGCAGCGCTACTGGGGCGCCCCGATCCCGGTCGTCCATTGCGAGGTGTGCGGTCTCGTGCCTGTACCGGATGACCAGCTTCCGGTGCTGCTCCCGGAGGTCGACGACTACAAGCCGAAGGGCAGGTCGCCGCTCGCGGCAGCCGAGGAGTGGGTGAGGACGACGTGCCCAGAGTGTGGTGGCCCGGCGCGGCGCGAGACGGACACGATGGACACGTTCGTCGACTCTTCCTGGTATTTCCTGCGATACGCGGATCCGCGGAACGACCAGCTGCCCTTCGACCGGGAGATCGTCGATTTCTGGCTGCCGGTTCAGCAGTACATCGGCGGTGTCGAGCACGCCATCCTCCACCTGCTCTACGCCCGCTTCTTCACCAAGGTGATGAACGACCTCGGCCTGCTCGGGTTCCGAGAGCCGTTCCTGCGGCTCTTCACACAGGGGATGATCACGCGGAACGGCGCGAAGATGTCCAAGTCGAAGGGGAACGTGGTCTCACCCGATGCCATGGTGGAGCGCTACGGCGCTGATGCAATGCGCCTCTACATCCTGTACATGGGCCCCGCCGAGGCCGACAAGGAATGGCACGACTCCGGGATCGAAGGCATCGCACGGCTCCTCGACAGGCTCTGGCGGCTGGGACTCGAGGTCGCCGACGCCGGGCGGGCAGACGGCGATCTCGGCCTGGAGCTCGTTCGGACGGCCCACCGCACCATCGCGAAGGTCACGGACGACCTCGAGCGCCGGTTCCAGTTCCACACCCCGATCGCGGCGCTCTTCGAGCTCGTCAACGACATCTACCGGGCGAAGGAAGAGTCGGGGTCGGAGGCGGCCGTCCGTTTCGCCACCGAGACCGCGGTGAGTCTCATACAGCCGTATGCACCGCATCTGGCCGAAGAGCTCTGGCAGCGCCTCGGCCATGAGCGACTCTGGCAGGAGCCGTGGCCGGAGCCAGATCCGGCGATGCTCGAGCAGGCGAGCTTCGACCTCGTCGTTCAGGTCAACGGCAAGCTGCGCGACCGTGTGACCGTTGCGGTCGGACTTTCCGACGAGGCGCTCGTCGAGCACGCGAAGGCGCTGCCGAGGGTCGCATCCCAGGTCGACGGCAAAGAGATCCGGCGCGCGATCGTCGTCCCCGGGAAGCTCGTCAACTTCGTGGTTTAGGGCAAAGCCGCGTAGCGGCGCGCAGCCGAGCAGGCCGCGAAGGCTCGCGGGCCTAAGGCCCGCACAGGCGGCGCAGCCCGCTTCGCAGCGGCCGCGCCCGCAAGGAGCGAAGCGACGCGCAGCGGTCGGCGTTGCCGGCCGCGTAGTTCGTATCCAACGCGCCGCAAGGAGCGAAGCGACGCGCAGCGGTCGGCGTAGCCGGCCGCGTAGTTCAGGCCGCGAAGCGGCCGTATCGGGCGTGGGCAAGGAGGGAAGCGACGCGCAGCGGTCGGTGTAGCCGGCTGCGTAGTTCAGGCCGCGGAGCGGCCGTATCGGCCCGCACGGGCGGGCGGAGTCCGCTGCGCTGGGGATAGCTTCGCCTTGCTGCGATTTCGGCTCTGTTCTGTATCGCGGGCTGCGCCCGCGATGAACCTTCGCGTCCTGGCGCCCTGCGGGCGCGTCCGCTGCGCGTCGCTTCGCTCCTTGCTTGTATCGCCGCCTGGCGGCGATGGCCCTTCGCGTCCTGGCGCCCTGCGGGCGCGTCCGCT
>JBBQXH010000094.1:0-8674 GCA_038209835.1 Gaiellales bacterium
TGCACGCTGCTAACCACGGTTCTGCGGCTGCAGGCATCGCTGATGTGCTCAGCTGCTACCGGATCGGCGCCAGCCGCGACACCATCGTTCCGCTCATCCTCGAAATCATGGGCTGAGACTCAGCGTATCCACGAGGAGCCTGCACTGTGCCGCTGTGCGTCGGACGGCTGGGATGTCCTGGATCCGCCCGGCAGCTCGAAGACAGGGATCGACGACCCCAGCCCCTTCGATCGTGAGCCAAGAGCGCCTGTTGGGCCCGCTCGGCGACGCTAGGCTAGGCGTGTGCCAGAGCTTCCCGAGGTCGAGACGATTCGCTCGCGTCTCGATCCTCTCCTGTCCGGCAGGCGGCTCGAACGGGTCATGATCTTCGATGCGCGCCTGACCCGCCCGGAGCCGCCCGACGCTGTGGCAGCTGCCCTCGAGGGGGAGCGAGTGGCACGGGTTCGGCGTCGGGGGAAGTATTTGATTGTGGAGTTCGAGAGCGATCGCCACCTCCTTGTGCATCTCCGAATGACCGGAAGCTTCCGTTACGGCCTCAACGGAACCCTCGAGGACGATCCGTATCGGCGCGCTGTTGTCAACTTAGACGACGGGTCGGACGTCGCCTACCGGGATGTGCGTCGCTTCGGAACGTGGGAGCTGTTCGAGGCCGGCGAGTACGAGACGTACCTCGGAGTCCGGCTCGGCATCGAGCCGCTCGATCCCAGGTTCTCGGCGACGCTGCTGTCAACCGGCCTCGCGGGCCGAAGGGCCCCCGTGAAGGCGGTGCTCTTGGATCAGCGCGTCGTGGCGGGTATCGGAAACATCTACGCGGACGAAGCGCTCTGGGGAGCCCGGATCCATCCTCTGCAGGTGTCGGCGAGCCTCGGCGGGCAGCAGATCGCCGCGCTGCACCGCGCCGTCCGCCGCGCGCTGCGGACAGGAATCGAGCGGCAAGGGGCCACGCTCCGCGACTACCGAGATCCGTCCGGTGGGGAAGGCGCGATGCAGGACGAGTTCCGCGTCTACGGCCGAGACGGCCAGGCATGTTCTCGGTGCGGGACGGCGATCGCGAAGGCCCGTGTCGCCGGAAGAGGCACGTGGTATTGCCCGAGGTGTCAACCGTATCGAGGCCTGTGAGCCTATTTCTCCCAGAGGGAGTCCTCGTCGGGAGCTGCACTGATCTCGACGGATGGACAGGTTGCACGGTCGTTCTCGCTGAGGAGGGAAGCGTCGTCGCCTGCGAGGTGCGCGGTGGCGGTCCGGGCACGCGAGAGACCGATATTCTCTCGCCGGCGGCCAGTGCGTCCGGCGTCAATGCGATCATCCTTTCAGGGGGCAGTGCGTACGGGCTCGCGGCGGCCGAAGGTGTGGTCGACTACCTCGCCGGGAAGGACATCGGCTACCGCACGCGTGCGGGCCTCGTGCCGCTGGTCGCCGGCGCAGTGGTTTACGACCTCGGGCTGGGAAGCTTCGAGATCCGTCCTGACCGCGAGGCCGGTTTCGCGGCATGCGAAGCTGCCGGACGTGACGTCGTCTGCGGCTCCGTGGGAGTGGGCACAGGTTGTAGCGTCGGGAAGATCCTGGGCTCTCAGAGCTGGACGAAGGGCGGGCTCGGATTCGCCGGGCGGACGCTGGCCGGAGGCGGGAAGGTTGCGGCGCTCGCCGCTGTGAACGCCTTTGGCGACGTTCTCGCTGAGGACGGGGAGGTTCTGGCGGGCGTCTGGCGTGACGGCAGGTATCGCCGCACGGTCGACCTGCTCGCCGCGGGCGAGTCGCCGCTTCGCGCGTTCCGAGAGGCCACGACCCTCGTCTGCGTGCTGACCGACGCTGCGCTGAGCAAGACAGATGCCTGGCTCGTGGCGAGAGCCGCAAGCGCCGGGGTCGCACGTGCCGTCGACCCGTCTGCGACGGCAGTCGACGGGGACGTCGTCTACTGCGTGGCGACCGGACGGCGGCCCGTCGACGTTCTGACGATCTCGGCAGTCGCTGCTGATGTCACCGCCAAAGCGATCAGGGACGGCGTCCGGCACGCTGCGGGCGCGCCGGACTGTCCCTCGGCGGCGGAGCGGGCTGCCCGAGAAGTCAGCTGAGCTTCGCCGACGAGCTTCGCCCGGTCGCACCCACGACGATCGGGAGGGTATCAGGCGGCCATGTCGTCGGCCAGCTCCTCGAGAACGCCCTCGCGGTCCAGCCGCCAGAGCTCGAGGTAGCCGCCGATCGGCGTATCGTCGATGACGATCTGCGGAACCGTCCAGCCGCCGGTCAACTCCTGGAGGCGCTGACGGAAGTCCGGCTCGTCATCGACGCGGATCTCGTCGTAGGGGAGACCGCGCCTATCGAGCAGTGTCTTGGCACGCTCGCAGTAGCCGCACCACTCAGTCGAGTACATCGTGATTCTTGCCATTGATCCTTCAGTTTCGGGATGTTGCCTACGCTGATGAGAACGATCCCGGTCCGCACCCGATTCCCGTACCGGGCGCCCGGTGCTCGTAAGCGGGCTCTCTACACTGGCCGGATGGGCTCGCGGTCGCGGACGGACGAGGCAATCGTCCTGCGCTCGCTTCGGTTCGGGGAAGCTGACCGGATCCTGCACCTCTTCACGCTGGGTCGCGGACGAGTCGGTGCGATAGCGAAGGGAGCCCGCAAGACCCGGTCGCGCTTCGGAGCGAGGCTCGAGCCGTTCAGCCACGTCGAGATCCAGCTGCACCATGGACGAGGCGAGCTGGGAACCGTGACCGGGGTCGATCTCGTTCGCTCGCATCAGTGCCTCGCAGCCGATCCGTACCGGATGGCGCTCGGCCACATCGGGCTCGAGGCCGTTCTCAGGCTCTTCATCGAGGACGACGAGAACCCGCGAGCATTCCACGCTCTCGTCCGGTTCCTCGACGTGCTCGAGGAGCAGAAGGTGCCCGCGCCCGACGCAGGCCGAGGCGAAGCCGTGTTCGACCCCCTTGCACTCTCGTTCCAGCTGAAGCTCCTCTGGCTAGCGGGCTACCTGCCGCATCTCGGCGGCTGCGCGAACTGCGGCGGCGAGGGACCGCTCGCTGGATTCTCGTCCGCGGCCGGCGGGACGGTCTGCGTCGAGTGTGGCAGCGGTGCGATCCAGCTGTCGGTCGATGCCGTCAACGGGATGCGCGCCCTGCTCGAGCACCCGCTGGTCGAGGCCCGCGACGCTATGCCTGCCGGGCCTGCGACCCGGGAGGTGCTCCGCATCATCGAGGCCGTCTACGAGTATCACGGCGGCTTCCGGATGCGGACCCTCGCCCGGCGATAGGAACCGGCTCGCCGAGATCAAGCCTCTAGGATTCGCCTCCGTGGCCCTGAGCTTCCAGGACATGATCTCGGCGCTCGAGCGCTACTGGGCGGGCTACGGCTGCGTGATCATGCAGCCGTACCACACCGAAGTCGGCGCGGGGACGTTCAACCCGGCCACGGCATTGCGGTCGCTCGGCCCGCGGCCATGGAGGGCGGCGTACGTCGAACCGTCAATCCGTCCGACCGACGGGCGTTACGGCGAGAACCCCTTCCGGTTCCAGCACTACTACCAGTACCAGGTGATCCTCAAGCCCGCGCCGTCCGACGTCCTCGACCTCTACTTCGAGTCGCTCGGCGCGCTCGGCATCGACCTCACCGCTCACGACGTGCGGCTCGTCGAAGACGACTGGGAAGGACCGACCCTCGGCGCATGGGGCCTCGGGTGGGAGGTCTGGATCGACGGGATGGAAGTCACGCAGTTCACCTATTTCCAGCAGTTCGGCGGCCTCGAGCTCGATCTCATCCCGGCGGAGATCACCTACGGCCTCGAACGCCTGGCGATGTTCCTTCAGGGAAAGCGCTCTGCCTTCGAGCTCGAATGGGCGCCGGGTGTCACGTGGGGGGACGTGTACCGGGAGAGCGAGCGTCAGTGGTCGGCGTACAACTTCGAGTACGCGCCGATCGACGTCCTCTCGCGAAGGTTCGACGAGCACGAGGCCGAATGCCTCATGCTGGTCGACCGAGGCTTGCCTTTGCCGGCCTATGACCAGGTGTTGAAGTCGTCGCACACGTTCAACCTGCTCGATGCGCGCGGCGCCATCTCGGTTACCGAACGAGCCTCCTACATCGGGCGCGTCCGCACGCTGGCGAGGCGTGTCGCGCAGCTCTACGTCGAACGGGAACTCGGTGCCGACACTGCTGCTTGAGATCGGCTGTGAGGAGCTGCCGGCGTCGGCCTGCCGCGAGGCCGCCCGCCAGCTCCCGGGGCTCTGTGAGAAGCACCTCGGGGCGGCGCCCGAGCAGCTCCTGATCGGCCCGCGGCGCCTCGCGCTGCTGGCCCGGGATCTCCCCGACCGTACCGCCGAGGAACTGCGCCGGGGCCCCGCCGAGTCGATCGCCTTCGACGACGACGGCCGCCCGACGAAGGCGGCCCAGGGCGTCGCTCGGGGCGCGGGACTCGCGGCTGGCGACCTCGACCGCCGCGAAGGCTACGTCTGGGCAACCGTCCCAGGCGTTCGACTCGCTGAGACTCTGCCGGCACGCCTCGCCGAGGTCGTTCGCGGTCTCGCCTTCGGGAAATCCATGCGGTGGACGGCGGACGGCCCGCGCTTTTCCCGACCGGTTCGCTGGGTCGTGGCGAAACTCGACGACGAGACGATCTCCGTCGAGCTCGACGGGGTTCCATCGGGCGCGCGCTCGTTCGGTCACCGCTTCACATCAGGCGAGGTCGTGATTGCGCACGCCGACTCGTATCTCGAGACCGTGCGTGCCGCCGGCGTCGAACCCGACGCCGATGAGCGCCGCACGACAATCGTGGATGCGCTCACCCGGATCGGCGGATGGAGTGATCCCGGCGAAGTGCTCGAAGAGGTCGTTTACCTCGTCGAGAGCCCGGTCGTCCTGCAGGGCGCGTTCGACGAGCGCTTCCGTGCGTTGCCGGAACGGGTGATCGTCACGGCGATGCAGTCGCATCAGCGGTACTTCCCACTCGGAGGCGCGCGCTTTGCGTTTGTGTCGAACGGCGGCGATCCCGACCTCGTTCGCGTCGGAAACGAACGCGTCCTGGAGGGGCGCCTCGAGGACGCCTCGTTCACGTTCGAGCGTGACGTGGCGCTCGGGATCGACGGGCTGGCCGGACGCCTGGGCTCGATCACCTTCGCGGCCGGGGCCGGAACCATGGCCGACAAGGCCGCCCGGCTCGAACGGCTCGTGGATGCGCTCGGCGGAGGGGATGCCACGCGTGAGGGCGCTCGGCTCGCGAAGGCCGACCAGGCGGCCGAGCTCGTCAGGGAGTTTCCCGATCTCCAGGGGCACATCGGGGCCGAGTACGCCCGCCTCGCCGGCTATCCCGAGGCGGTCTGCCGTGCTGTCGAGGAGCAGTATCTGCCCGACACAGCCGGCGGCCCCCTACCGGAGTCGGAAGGTGGGCGCGTGCTTGCCGTCGCCGAGAAGATCGACAACCTGACGGTCGCTTTCTCCCTCGGTGAACGGCCGACAGGCACGCGCGATCCGTACGGTCTTCGCCGCGCGGCGATCGGCCTCTGCCGGCTCGCAATTGCCAGCGGTTTCCCGATCGACGTCGGAGCACTTGTCACGACCGCGCATGGCGTACTCCTCAATCAGCGGGCGGCGGTGACAAGCGACGCGCCTGCCGACGTCTCGGATTTCGTCGCGGAGCGCCTCGAAGGTGTGCTCGACGTCCCCGTCGAGTTCGTGCGCGCCGCGCGAGGGGCGGGGCTACCGACACTGGGTCAGACGGCGACGCTCGCCGAGGCGCTCGTCGCGCTTCCCGACGATCGGATAGGGCCGATCCACACGGCCTACACGCGGGCGAGCAGGCTTGCCGGGAAGGAATCGGATCAGGCAGCGGCCGATCTCAATCCGGCGCTTCTGACGGAAGAGGCCGAGCGCGCGGTCGCGGCAGCCCTCGACCGGGCGGCGCCGGAGATCGACGCGGCTCTCGCGGAGGGTGAGATCGAGCGTGCCCTGGCGGCAGCAGCAGAGCTCGCAGCTCCGCTCGATCGGTTCTTCGAGGACGTTCTCGTGATGGCGGAAGACACTGCGATCCGCGCGAACAGGCTCCGGTTGCTGGTCGACGTGCGCGAGACGCTCGGCCGCCTCGGGGATTTCGCGCAGATCCCACGCTGATCGCCGAGCGGTCGGCCGCAGCGTGTATCAGAAGGCGCACAGGTCATCCACAGGCGCCATCACCTTTCCCACGGAAAGAGCGGATTCGGCATGTCATTCCGGGCCCATTGAGCGTCCCGAAGTGCAGATTCGGCGCCGCAAACCAGCAATTTGAGTCGAAAGACGCACGAGGATGTAACGATTGTCGCGCACGATCTGCGGGGTCTGGCCCCTTGGTTCGTGCTCCGATCGGGCGACGTATCGCTATCGCCCCGTATTCGGCGACGTAGACGCCTCGGTGGCGCCGTCGCGGTGTTCCCGTGAGCTCGCCGATGGGGTCGCGCTCGGCACGAGACTGTATTCGTCGGCGCCGCGCGGCGTGGTCTCGAGCTCGAGCTCACCTCCAGACGTCCGGCTACGACTCACCGCCGGCCCGCTGGCTCGTCTAGCCTCCCGGCGATGAGCAGCGACGGACCGATCGAGATCCACGTCGTCTCGGATGCGACCGGCGAGACCGCGACGCGTGTCGTCATGGCGGTCGAGCGGCAGTTTCCGGAGCTCGAATTCGAGGTCGTCCGGCATCCCCGGGTGACGAGCGCCGACGAGATCCAGCTTGCCGCCGCCCGGGCGCGCGGCCGTCGAGCAGTCGTCGTCTACACGCTGGTCGATTCGGGCTTCCGGGACGTCATGCGGACGATCTGCAAGCGCTACCGGCTCCACTACTGCGACGTCCTGGGCCACCCGATCGACGCGGTCGCGCGCGTCTCCGGGCTGCCGGCGAAAGGAGAGCCCGGAGCGCTTCCGGTGCTCGATTCGAGCTACTTCAAGCGCGTGGAGGCGATCGAGTTCGCAGTGCAGGCGGACGACGGTGTGGCGGTCAGGCGGCTCAAGGAAGCTGACGTTGTCCTCGTGGGCGTCTCGCGCACGTCGAAGACGCCCCTCTCGATCTACCTCGGCTACCTCGGCTACAAGGCGGCGAACATCCCGATCGTGAAGGGGATCGACCCGCCGCCGGAGCTGTTTGAGGTCGAGCCCGAGAAGGTCGTCGGGGTCACGCTGAAGCCCGAGCTCCTCGCAGACATCCGGACGCGGCGGGTGAGGCAGATGCGGGGTACGACCCGGTCGTACGCGGATCTTGACGACGTCTACGAGGAGCTCGAGAGCGCCGAGGCCATCTATCGTCGTCTCGGCTGCCCCGTCATCGAGGTTTCGACCCTCGCGATCGAGGAGACGGCCTACCGCATCATCCGGCTCGTGGAGCTACGCCAATCGGAGAAACGTGAGCAGCCGAAGCGGCGTCGCTCCGGATGAGCGCTCCCGCCCGGGTTCGGCCTCCAAAGCCGAAGATCGGCTGGTACTGGTGGCCGATCTGGATCGCCCTCCTCGCCATCGGGCTCGTCTTCTTCTACGTCGTGATGACGCCCGTCTGGATCGGCATCAGGCTCGCCGCATGGATCTCTGAGCGGATGGCGCGCCCGGGGTGATGCCGGGCGCCCCCGCCCGGCGCATCCGGAGGCACCCGACTCCCCTATCCGGCTGTCGACCGGGGCTCGACGTGAGCCCGGCGACGCCGGACGGCGAGGCGGCCCACGTAGAACAGGGCCGCGAAGATGAGCAGGATGGGTCCGGCGACCACCACGGCCACGAGCGCGCCGCCGGCGACCTTGACGAGTCCTCGTGCGGCGGCGTGCCACGCGTCCGCGATGCTCCAGCCGCCGTCGTCGCCGGGCGCCACAACCGGGGTTCCGCGCTCGGCGACGAGGAGCGTGATCGTCGCGAAGGCCGTCTGATCGTCGAGGTAGGAGAGTCGGCCGCGGATTCGCTCGAGTCGCAGCTGAACGTCGTCCAGACGGCTCTGAACCGCCAGCGCTTCGGGCACTGTTCTCGTCCGCTTCAGGAATCCGAGGAGCTGCGACTCGACCGCCTCGAGGTGACGCTTGCGCGCCTGCAGGTCGACGAACTCCCCGGAGACGTCCTGGCCGGACTCCTCGCGCGACTCGATGCGTCCGAGCTTCGTGAGCGAGGCCATGGCGCGGCTGTAGGCGTCCTCGGGCACGCGCAGAACGAGCGAGCCGTTGACGAGCCGCTTCTCCGGTCCCTGGCTTGCGGTCGAGCTCGTGACGTAGCCGCCGAGGCCCGCAGCCAGCGCCCTCGCTCGGTCGACCGCCTCGCCGAAGTCGCCCTTGGGCACCGAGAGCGAAAGGGACGCGGTCTGGACGACGCGCGGGCCGCCTCCGGGCAGGACGAGGCTCGCGGCGGCGGCCGGTTCGTACCCTGCCGAGCCCGTGTCCGCCGCAGCCGTTGTACCCGCAGCAGCGGGGACGTCTGCGCTGGCAGTCACCGCTGCCTCGGCGGTCACAGCGGCTGTGACTCCGCCCACATCCGCGCTTTTCGCCGCGCTACCGCCACCTCCGCTGCACGCCGTTGCCGCAAGCACGACGGCCACCAGACCCAAGCCAGCTAGGACGCTCTTCATGGCCTTCCTCCTCGTCACGTTGCGACTTCGACGCCGACGGCTCCCCGAAAGTTCCCGGGCGAGAAGGTGGCCGTCTTGCGATGTTCACGATTAGAGTCCGATCCACGCGATGGG
>JBBQXH010000095.1:0-8660 GCA_038209835.1 Gaiellales bacterium
GGAACGCGGCGTGGGAGAAACGCAGTCCTCCGGGACGAGCGCGTGTGCCGCAGCGGCCGCCATGATCGTTCGAGGCCGTTCCCGGAGCCCTGTCACCGTCCACCTACCCGGGGGTGATCTCGAGGTTGCCCTCGACGAGGAGCGAAACGCCCGGCTGGTCGGCCCCGCCCAGGAGATCTGTCGCGGCGAGGTCGCCGCGGAGCTGCTCGCTCAGGCGAGCCCTCAGACCGCCACGCCGTAACTCCGCAAGGCATCGTTCAGGCTCACCTTGCGGTCGGTCGACTCGGTGCGCCGACCGATGATCAGGGCAGCAGGGAGCTCGTAGATCCCGGCCGGGAACCCCTTCGGCCGCGAGCCGGGCACGACCACAGAGCGTGGAGGCACGTAGCCGCGGGACTCGACCGGCTCGGGCCCGGTCACGTCGATGATGGGTGTCGACGCCGTCAGCACGACGTTTGCGCCGAGCACGGCCTCCTCTCCCACGACAACCCCTTCCACGACGATGCAGCGCGACCCGACAAACGCCCCGTCCTCGACCACGACCGGGGTTGCCTGGGGTGGCTCGAGCACGCCCCCGATGCCGACACCGCCGGAGAGATGGACATCCGATCCGATCTGAGCGCACGATCCGACCGTTGCCCACGTGTCCACCATCGTCCGGGCGCCGACCCAGGCGCCGATGTTCACGTAGCTGGGCATGAGGATGACGCCCTCGGCGAGGTACGAGCCGCGGCGCGCGACGGCCGGCGGGACGACCCGAACGCCGAGGGCCGCGTCGATTCGCTTGAGCGGCACCTTGTCGAAATAGGAGAACGGCCCGATCTCGATCGGCTCCGACTGCCGCAGGCGGAAGCTCAGCAGGATCGCCTTCTTCGTCCACTCGTTCGCGACCCACGTTCCCTCGCGCTTCTCGGCGACGCGCACTACGCCGGTGTCGAGCAGCTCGATCACCTCTTCGACGGCCTCGAGACCGCCTGCAGCCTCGTCGGCGGGAAGCTCCCAGAGGGCCTCGATCGTCCGTTCGAGCGCCGCGATGTCCGTCACAGAACCTCCTCGAGAATCGCGGCAGCGGCCGAGCACTGCTCTTCCGTCGGGACGAGCGCGAGACGAACGTAGCCTTCTCCGGAGACCCCGAGGTACGAACCGGGAGCGACCACGAGGCCGCGCTCGAGGAGTCTCAGCGCAAACGACTCCGACTGCTGACCCGCGGGAACGGCGAGCCACAGGTACATCGTCGAAGGCCCGCCGGCATCACGACAGCCCTTTCGCTCGAGAACGGGCAGGAGGATTGCTCGCTTGCGGGCGTAGCGGGCACGAGCCTCCTCGACGTGGGACTCGTCACTCCACGCCGCAACCGCCGCCCGCTGAACGAATTCCTGGGGCGCCGTCCCGGTCGACGGTCGAAAGAGTTTCAAGGCGTCGACCGCCTCGGCTGAGCCGGCCACGAAGCCGCACCTGTACCCGGTCATCGAGGAGCGCTTGCTGAGGCTGTGCACGGCCACGACGTTGTCGAGGCCGGCCTGAAGGACGCTTCCCGGCGGCTCCGCGAAGTAGAGTTCGCTGTAGGCCTCGTCGGAGGCGAGGAGAAAGTCGTGCTGCACGGCGAGCGACGCGAGACGCTCGTAGAGCTCCGGCGGCGCCACTGCGCCGGTCGGATTGTTCGGGTAGTTGACCCAGACAAGGGCGGCGCGTGCCCA
Source organism: Gaiellales bacterium (assembly GCA_038209835.1). GTDB lineage: Bacteria > Actinomycetota > Thermoleophilia > Gaiellales > Gaiellaceae > JBBQXH01. The sequence goes on from JBBQXH010000095.1 coordinate 1,698, forward strand.
GACGGCATCATCGACGGCGTCGAGATCCGGGAGGTAGCCGCGTGATTCGAGGAGGGGGAGGCGGAGAACATCGGCGCCCGCGAAGCGAGCACCGCGCTCGGCCACCGGATATCCCGGCTCGGTCGTCACGACGAGATCGCGGCCCGCCGGCGGATCGACCAGGATCTGGGCGAGGCTGAAGATCAGCTCCTTCGCGCCGAGGGTCGGGATGATCTCGCGCTCAGGGTCGAGGGAGACGCCGAACCTCCTGCCGAGCCACCCTGCGATCACCTCGCGAAGCTCGGGAAGGCCTTGTGCTTTCGGATACGTCATCGTCTCGCGCATGCCGTGGACAAGCGCCTCGCGGATCACTTCGGCGGTGGGCTCGCGAGGATCGCCGACCCCGAAGTCGACGACCGGAATGCCCGCGTTCCCGAGCCGGCGCTTTGCTTCGTCGAGTCGGACGAACGGGTAGGTGCCGAGCTCGTCGAGCAGGGGAGAACGGTGCACTTAGATTGGCCCCGCCACGAACCGTTGCAGCGCCTCGAATGTCCTGCCGAGCTCGGAGACCGCGACCTGCTCGTCCTGCTTGTGCGCGTACGCCGTCGCGCCCGGCCCGAGATTGACGGCGTCGATGCCCTCGTCGGTGAACTGGGCGACCGGAGTCCAGGCCTGCTTGGGCTCGATGCGATAGTCGCCGGCAATGCGGAGCCGTTCGACAAGGGGTGTTCTGACCGACACGCGGCCGGGAGGGGAGTGGCTCGTGATGTCGAGCTCGCCAACATCGCCGACGAGCGAGGCGAGACGGATCTTCGCCTCCTCGAGCGTGCGGTTCGGCGCAAAGCGATAGTTGAGCCGGCACTCCACCGAATCGGGAATCACGTTGTCGGCGATACCCCCCCGGATCTGCGTCACGTTCAGGACCTCGGTGAAGGTGAGTCCCTCGATCTCGATTGGCGTTGGGGGGATACGAGTCAACGGAAGCAGACCCTCGACAGCGGCTGCGATCGCGTTCTCGCCGTGCCAGGGCCGGGCCGAATGTGCCGACACGCCGCGAAATCGCAGCGTCGCGTTCAGATTGCCGAGGCACCCGGCCTGGATCGTGTTGTCGGTCGGCTCGAGCGCGATCGCGAGATCGACCTCGCGGATCTCGGGGCATGCCTCGAACACCGCCGGGAGCGGGCTCTCGTCGACGGGGAGCTCCTCCCTCGTGAAGAAGAGCAGACCCAGGTCGATCTCCCGGTCAGGTCTCGCATCCTCGAGCCAACTGGCCAGCTCGAGCATGACCGCGAGCCCACCCTTCATGTCGCTCGAGCCGGCGCCGACGACCCAGCCAGCCTCGATCCGGCCGGGAAGGTTGTCCTGGATCGGGATGGTGTCCAGGTGGCCGGCGAGGAGCACAAGCGGGCGATCGGGCTCCCGCTCCGTCGAGTAGAAGAACCCCTCGCCGTTTGCGAATCGCTCGGAGAACGAGGCTCTGGGCACGGCGGACGCGATCTCCGCGGCGATGGCCGACTCGTCCCGGCTGACCGACGGGATGTTCACGAGCCCGAGGGTTCGTTCCGCCAGCCTCCGTCCTGTCGCCGCGTCCATCGCAAGGGAAATGTAGCCCGGCGGCGCGCGCGGACCGGTCATCGAGTGGCAGAATCCCTCGGTGGCGCACCATCAACCCGACCCTGCGCCCGGTGCCGGACCCGAGCGCGGCTTCCTCGTCGCCGTCCTCGACCCTGACGCCGATGAGGACGACGAGCTCGGAGAGATTCGCGAGCTGATGAGGACGGCCGGGGTCGATCCGATCGGCGAGCTCGTCCAGCGCAGGTCGAGACCCGATCCGAGGACGTATGTCGGGAAGGGAAAGTTCGCAGAGCTCAAGGCCGAGGTGGCAGGTCGACATGCGGAATCGGTCATCGTCGACGATGAGCTCGACCCGAGCCAGCAGCGCCGCCTCGAGGACGTTCTCGAGCTGCGGATCATCGATCGAACGCAGCTGATCCTCGACATCTTCGCCCAGCACGCGCGGAGTGCCGAGGGCAAGCTCCAGGTCGAGCTGGCCCAGCTCGAATACAACCTGCCTCGCATGCGGGGCATGTGGCACCACCTCGAGCGTCTCGGGGGCGGAATCGGCACCCGGGGCCCGGGCGAGGCACAGCTCGAAACCGACCGGCGCCTCGCGCGGAGCCGTATCAGCCTCCTGAAGCGCAAGCTGCGCTCGCTCGCCACCCAACGGTCGACCCAGCGAACGGCGCGGCATCGAGCCGAGACGCCGCAGCTTGCGCTCGCCGGGTACACGAACGTCGGGAAGTCGACGCTCCTGAACGCCCTGACGGATGCATCCGTCTCGGTCGACAACCGGCTCTTCGAGACGCTCGATCCGACGACGAGAGCCTTCGATCACGATGGCCGTCGCTACCTCGTGACGGATACCGTCGGGTTCATCCGCCGACTGCCGACCCAGCTCGTCGAGGGATTTGCAGCCACGCTCGAGGAGACGCTCGCGGCCGACCTCGTCCTTCACGTCGCAGACGGCGGAGCGCCCGAGGAGCGCCTCGACGAGCAGATCGCCTCGGTGGTGAGCGTCCTCGACGAGATCGGCGCCTCCGCCATCCCGATGGAGCTCGTCCTGAACAAGGTGGATGGCCTCGACCCGCTCGCGCGACGGAGGCTTCGAAACCGCCACCCCGAAGCGATCCAGATCTCCGCACGGACCGGGGAGGGGCTCGACCTCCTCCGCGAACGGATCGCGGAGCGCTTCGCGGAGCGCTTCGAGCCGGTGCGGCTCCTGATTCCGCATGACCAGGGCGCCCGCCTCGCCGAGCTGTACGAGCTCGGCGCCCCGATCGACGAGCGACAGGATCTCCCGGAGGGCGTGCTCGTGGTCGCCCGCCTCCCGCGAGTCCAGGTGCCGCGGTTCGCTTCGTACCTCGTCGCGGCGAGCGGCAAGCCGGTCGCGCGTCAGCACCAGTGATCAGGCTCCCTGTCGTCCGCCTCCATCCCGAGGCCGTGCTTCCCGCAACGTCCTACGACGGCGACGCCGGACTCGATCTCGCAGCGTGCGAGCGGGTCGAGCTCGGCCCAGGGGAGCGGGCGGTCGTCGCCACCGGGCTCGCGCTCGCGCTGCCGCCCGGGTATGCCGGATTCATCCAGCCTCGGTCGGGTCTGGCCGCGCGCTCGGGTATCACCATCGTGAATGCGCCCGGTCTCATCGACTCGGGATACCGCGGCGAGGTCAGAGTCGTGCTTCTCAACACCGACCGCGACGAGACCTTCGTCGTCGAGAGCGGGGACCGGATCGCGCAGCTCATCGTGCTTCCCGTCCCGGGGGTCGACGCTGTCGAGGTGGACGAGCTGCCGGTGAGCGATCGTGGCACGCGTGGCTTCGGATCCTCGAGCACGTGATGGAGCCCCGGATCCGCGTCTCGGCCCTCCTGCGGCGCGATGACCGGATTCTCCTCTGCCGCCACGAGAAGCCGGGGCGGCAGTACTGGCTGCTGCCCGGCGGCGGAGTCAACGGCGGCGAGACGCTCGTACGCGCGCTCCAGCGCGAGCTGACAGAGGAGCTCGGCATCGAGGAGGATCTGCCGCTCGAGGGGCCTGTTGCCCTCGCCGAGTCGATCAGCCCGGCCGATGCGGCTGCCGCGCGTCACGTCGTGCACATTATCTTCGCCGGCCACCTCGGTGGCCGCTCGCTGGAGGCAGTCAGTTCGCGGGACGCCGCCGTGCGGGGCCACAGGATGTTCGACCTCGAAGAGCTGTCCGAGATCGCGCTCCACCCGCCGATCCAGCGGTTCCTACGGCGCTGGCAGCCCGGTGACCCGGTCGTCTACCTGGGAGCCCTCTGGGCGCCGTGAGCGCTACGCCGCACGTCCGCCGCGGGCCTTTGCGCGCCCGGCGGCCACCGCGAACGCTTCCTCCTCGAGCTCGTCGCCGAGCGCCGGAAGTAGTGGTGGCTGCCCGAGCGAGCGAGCCAGCCCCTGCCCGATCAGCCAGTCTGCGAGCCATGGATTCCGCGGTAGGAGCGGGCCGTGGAGGTACGTGCCGACGACGCGCCCGGCCCGGCAACCCTCGAAGCCGTCGGTACCGTTGTTCCCGTAGCCCGAGACGACACGGCCGAGTGGCTCCGCTCCGTCGTCCAGGTAGGTGCGTCCGGCGTGGTTCTCGAAACCCGCGATCGATCGGCGCTCCCCGGACTCGAGGGCGCAGGCGAGGAGGATGTCCCCGATCATGCGACGCTCACCCGCGACCGTCTCGAGCGGAAGCAGCCCGAGCCCGGGGATCTCGTCGCCTGAGCGCTCGCGGTAGGAACGACCCAGGAGCTGATATCCCCCGCAGACTGCGAGGACCGCGGCACCGGCCGAGACGGCGGTCTCGAGAGCGGAGCCTTTCTCGAGGAGATCGGGCGCGACGAGCGCCTGCTCGCGATCCTGTCCACCTCCGATGTAGAAGAGATCGACATCTGCGGGGACCGGCGTTCCGAGGCCGATCTCGCGCACCTCGAATGCGATTCCTCGCTGTTGGCAGCGACGACGGAGCACGGCGACATTGCCGCGATCGGCATAGATGTTGAGGTAGGCCGGGTAGAGGTGCCCGACGGTCAGCTTCATCGCCGTGACACGATAGCGGCGTGCGCAACCCGCTCCGCTCCACTGCGCTGCAGCTCCGAACCGCACAGCGCGTCGTCCGCAAGCGCAGGCCGCCGCTTCGCGCCGCCGTCCGCCCGCTCGAGGGTCGCATGGTGTTCGTCTTCGGGAGTCCGCGCTCCGGAACGACGTTCCTCGCCCGTGCGATCGGCTCGACACCGGGTTTCGTCGATCTCGGCGAGGTGGCGGCGCTCAAGGCCGAGATTCCGGAGCTCTCTCGTCTGACACCGCGGGAAGCGGCACCGCGGATCCAGCGGATTCTGAGCGTCACGAGACGGCTCGCGCTCGTCGGTGATCTCCGTGGGGTCGAGCAAACGCCTGAAGCCGTCTACGTCGCGCAGGCGGTCGCCGAGGCCCTTCCGCAGGCGGTACTCGTTCACATCGTCCGGGACGGCAGGGACGTCGTTTGCTCGCTGCTCGAACGAGGCTGGCTGAGCGCCGGCCGGGGTGGGGAGGACGACGCCGGGCTCGCATTCGGCGCGCACGTGCGGTTCTGGGTCGAGCCTGATCGTGCCGCGGAGTTTCGGGCGGCGAGCGACGTGAGGCGAGCCGCGTGGGCCTGGCGGGTCTACGTCACCGCGGCGCGACGTGCTTCGAGGCTTGTCCACGAGGTGCGCTACGAGCAGCTCTCGGCCAATCCCGCGTCGGTCGCTCAGGATCTCGCACAGAGGCTCGACGCGCCTGCCGGACCGCTCGAGGCAGCCCTCGAGGCCGCCTACGGATCGTCCGTCGGGCGCTACCGGACTGAGCTCACGGCCGCGCAACTGGAGGAGGTCGAAGACGAGGCCGGCAGCCTTCTGCGCGATCTCGGCTACTTGCAATAGTTACAGAATGATCTATTCTTTCTTGTGGAAGGATGGAACGCAAACGTCCCGGTGCGCTCGCTCGCATCGATCAGGAAGCCCTCGCGGCATTCCGGCAGGATCTCCGCCGGCGCTACTCCGACGAGCAGATCCTGGCGGAGCTCGAGAGCTGCGCAGACCGGATCGGGCGGTCTCCGACGATGCGGGAGTTCGATGCGGACCCGGGAACGAGCGTTCATCCGCAGACGGTCGTCGAGCGGTTCGGGAGCTGGAACGCGGCGAAGCGCCTGGCCGGCCTCGTTCCCAGGCGATTCGCGACCCGCGCCGACCTGCTCCGGCTTCTGCGTGAGCTGGGGGACGAGCTCGGGCGGACGCCCACGGTGAAGGATCTCGAGGCCCGTCGCGGCCGGATGCCGTCGAAATCCCTCTACTGGCACACGTTCGGCTCGCTGACGGCGGCGCTGCGCGAGGCCGGCTTCGACGTCCCTGTCGGGGAGGAGCGGGTCGAGCGGGTGATCGGCCAGGGCGTCGAGCTGGCGAAGACGATCGGCCGGCTGCCGAAGTTCGCCGACTGGGCGGCGGCACGTCGCGCCGATCCGTCGATGCTCACGGAATGGCAGGTGTACCGGCTGCTCGAGTCTGGCCGCGGGGCCTGGTCGACGTTTCAGTTCGTGATCCGCGAGCGGCTCGTTGCCGAGGGATTCTCGGTCGACGCCGACGGCACTGTGCGAGACGAGGGAACGACCGGCGAGCGGGCCTGAGCGATGCGTTTGGGCGCGGTTCCTCAAGGGCTGAGGGCCGCCTGCCGATGATCGGCGTGTGGGACGACGACCGCTCTCCAAATCCCCGACCGCCGCCGACGACTCGGGCCTCTATGGCCGCCGACTCGAGCTCGTCACCGACGTCGAAGAGGACGATAACGCCGTCGACGAAGCCGACGAGGCCGACGTCGAGGCGCAAGAGGAGGAAGAGGAGTTCGACGAGCCCGTCGCGGTTGCCGCCGAGACGCAGGATCCGCTGAAGCTCTACGTGCGGCAAATCGGTGACGGGCGGCTCCTTACGGCGGGCGAGGAGCGCGAGCTGGCGCGCCGGAAGGACCTGGGCGACGACCAGGCGAAGCGCCGGCTCGTCGAGTGCAACCTCCGCCTCGTCATGTCGATCGCGAGGAACTATCAGTCGAGCGGCGTTCCGCTGCTCGACCTCATCCAGGAAGGCAACATGGGCCTGATGCGCGCGGTCGAGAAGTTCGACTACAAGCGCGGCTTCAAGCTCTCGACCTACGCCACCTGGTGGATCCGCCAGTCGATCACCCGTGCCATCGCCGATCAGGGGCGGACGATCCGCCTTCCCGTGCACGTGGTGGATCAACTTCGACGCGTCACGCGCGCGCGGAGGACGCTGGCACAGAAGCTCGGCCGCGAGCCGCTTCCTGAGGAGATCGCCGCCGAGAGCGGGTTCGAGCTCAAGCGCGTTCATCAGCTGCTCGACCTGGTCGAGGAGCCGGTCAGCCTCGAGACACCGGTCGGCGACGGTGACTCGGTCTA
>JBBQXH010000096.1:0-8656 GCA_038209835.1 Gaiellales bacterium
AGGCGCCGTAGCCGCAGGCCATCGGCGCCTCCCACGCGAGCTGGGCACCGGGGACTCGGCGCTTGAGGACCTCGAGCATCGGCTCGGGCCCGCACGCGAGCACGTCGCCGGGGTCGTCCGGCAGCGAATCGGTGACGAGGGCCGGGTCGAGCACGATCTCCGCGTTCGGTACGAGCGCCGCCGCCTCTGCGTGGTGTGCGCTCCGGAAGCCGAGCAGGGCCGTGGGCGCGGCGAGCCGGCTCGAGAGGTAGGGAAACGGCGCGATCCCGATCCCGCCTCCGACGAGGACAGGGCGCTCGACGTCGAGGCTGAAGCCGTTCCCGAGCGGGCCGAGAACACCGATCCGGTCGCCGGGCTCGAGCGAGGCGAGCGCGCGCGTCCCCGCCCCGATCGGGTCGATCAGGAAGCCGAGCTCGTCCGGGCTCTCGAGGCAGAGGCTCATCGGTCGCGGCAGCAGGCGCCCGGGCGCCTCGAGCATGAAGAACTGGCCGGGCGAGCCCGCATCTCTCGAGCGGCGCTCTAGGCGGAGAAGCGTGTACGGCCCGACCGCCTCGACGGTGGCCACGCGATGGGTTTCAGAACGCATTGCAGAATGACGCTTCGTTGCCGGGGCGCGATGGGTGGGTGCGGTGCAAGGACACAGGGAGCCCCGATACGAGACGTATCGGGGCGACCGAGGACGCCGCAGCGTGCCCGTACAGCGCGTTCCGGCGACTCAAGGCTTCATTCTGCAATGGGTTCATATCGCAACACGCTCCTGCAATGAGACGGCACCTTCGCTGCGAGCACGGGCGATTGCCTCGACGGCGGCCTCGGCGCCCGCGACGGTGGTGATGCAGGGGATCCGCGCGACGAGTGCGGCCTCACGGATCTGGTAGCCGTCAGAGCGGGCGCCCCCGCCCTGCGGCGTGTTGAGGACGAGGTCGCAGCGCCCGCGCCGAATCCGGTCGACGACCGTCGGCCCGGAGCCGTCCTCGCCGACCTTCCGAACGCGCTCGACCGCGAGCCCGGCCGAGGTCAGCGCATCGGCGGTCCCGGCGGTCGCGCAGAGTGCGAAGCCGAGGCCGGCGAGCTTGCGCCCGAGCTCGACGGCGGCGGGCTTGTCCGCGTCGCAGACGGAGACAAAGGCGACACCGCCGTCGGGCAGCGGCCGGCCGGCAGCCCGCTCTGCCTTTGCGAACGCCGTCGGGAAGTCGGCCGCGCTGGCCATCACCTCACCCGTCGAGCGCATCTCGGGACCCAGGACCGGATCCGCCCCCGGGAACCGGCTGAAGGGGAACACGGCGGCCTTGACGCTCACGTGACCGGCAGCGCTCTCGGACGGCAGAGGCAGCGCCGAGAGCCGAGCTCCCGCCGCGATCCGGCATGCCATGGCGACGAGGTTGACGCCGATCGCCTTGCTCGCGAAGGGGACGGTGCGAGACGCCCGTGGATTCGCCTCGAGCACGAACAGCTCGTCGCCCACGAGCCCAAGCTGGACGTTGAGGAGGCCGACGACGCCGAGCGCCGGAGCGAGGCGGCGCACGGCCCGGCGGATCTCGACGAGCTGCGCGTCGGTCAGTGAAGTCGGCGGCAGGACGCAGGACGAGTCGCCCGAATGGATGCCCGCTTCCTCGACGTGCTGCATGACGGCGGCGACGTAGGTGTCCTCCCCGTCACAGAGCGCGTCGACGTCGATCTCGATTGCTCCCTCGAGGAACCGGTCGACGAGCACCCGTCCTCCCTGCACCGTCGCGCCGGCGACCGACTCGTCGTCGAAGCAGACGCGCATGTTGCGCCCGCCGAGAACGTACGACGGACGGACGAGGACAGGGAACCCGACGCGGCTCGCGATCTCGATCGCCTCGTCCGGAGTCTCGGCGATGCCCCATGGCGGAACCGCGAGTCCGATGCGCCCGCACAGCTCGCCAAAGCGCTCGCGATCCTCCGCGAGATCGACCGCGTCGTAGGCCGTCCCGAGAATCGGGATCCCGGCTGCCTCTATCGTCCGCGCGAGGCGGAGCGGCGTCTGCCCGCCGAACTGGATGACGACCCCGACGGGCTGCTCCCGGGCACAGATCTCGAGCACATCCTCGACGCCGAGCGGCTCGAAATAGAGCCGATCCGAGGTGTCGTAGTCGGTCGAGACGGTCTCGGGATTGCAGTTGACCATGACCGCCTCGAAGCCGAGTTCGCGGTACGTCCGCGCGGCGTGGACGCAGCAGTAGTCGAACTCGATTCCCTGGCCGATCCTGTTCGGCCCCGAGCCGAGGATGACGACGCTGCGACCGGGTACGGGCGGGGCCTCATCGGTTTCGCCCCAGGTGGAGTAGAAGTAGTTCGAGCGCGCCTCGACCTCGGCCGCGCAGGAGTCGACCCGCCGGTAGGCCGGGCGAACGCCGCTCGCGTGGCGGGCGAGCCGGAGGAACTCCTCCGTGGTGCCGAGCTGCTCGGCGATGGCCGCATCCGACCAGCCGATCGCCTTCAGCTCCGTCAGGTCAGCAGCGCTCAGATCCTCGACCCGTGACGCCGCGCGCAGGGCCTCTCGCGCCCGCTCGATCTCGGCCCGGAACCAGGGGTGAACCCCCTCCGGAAGAGCGTCGAGCGACTGCCAGGCGGTCTCGGCGCCACGATCGAGCTCGCGCGAGCGCATCGCCTTCAGAAACGCCTCGGAGAAGGTACGGCCGATCCCCATCGCCTCGCCGACCGACTTCATCTGCGTGCCGAGCATCGGATCGGCTCCCGGGAACTTCTCGAACGCGAAGCGCGGGAACTTCACGACGACGTAGTCGAGCGTCGGCTCGAAGCTCGCCGGGGTCGAGCCCGTGAGGTCGTTCGGGATCTCGTCGAGCGTGTAGCCGACCGCGAGCTTGGCGGCGACCTTGGCGATCGGGTACCCGGTCGCCTTCGACGCGAGCGCGGACGATCGGGAGACACGCGGGTTCATCTCGATGACGCAGACCTCGCCGGTCTCACGGTCGCGCGCAAACTGGATGTTGGAGCCGCCGGTCTCGACGCCGACTGCGCGGATGATCGCCGCCGATGCGTCGCGCAGCTCCTGAAAGGCCTCGTCCGAAAGCGTCATCTGCGGCGCCACCGTGACGGAGTCGCCCGTGTGCACTCCCATCGGGTCGAGGTTCTCGATCGAGCAGACGATGACGACGTTGTCCGCCCTGTCGCGCATCACCTCTAGCTCGAACTCGTCCCAGCCGCGCACCGACTCCTCGACGAGCACCTGGCCGATTGGCGATTCCCTCAGGCCGATCTCGACCTGCCGCTCCAGGTCAGCACGGGTCTCGACGAACCCGCCGCCGTGGCCCCCGAGCGTGAAGGCGGGCCGAACGACGGCGGGTACGGCGACGCCGTCGAGGTCGGCCATGCCCGTGACGATCGTGCTCTTCGGGACTCTCAGCCCGACCGACTCCACCGTCTGGCGGAACAGCTCGCGGTCCTCTGCTCGCTGGATCGCGTCGAATCCGGCGCCGATCAGCTCGACGCCGAGATCGTCGAGGATCCCCTCCGCGGCGAGCCGGCTCGCGAGATTCAGTGCGGTCTGCCCGCCGAGCGTCGGCAGGAGCGCGTCGGGGCGCTCGCGCTCGAGGACCGATGTGACGCCCTCGAGATCGAGCGGCTCGAGGTACGTCCGGTCGGCGAAGCCGGGGTCGGTCATGATCGTCGCCGGGTTCGAGTTGACGACGATCGTCCGGTAGCCCTCCTCACGCAGCACCTTGAGCGCCTGGCTTCCGGAGTAGTCGAACTCGCAGGCCTGCCCGATCACGATCGGGCCGGCGCCGATGAGGCAGATGCTCTCGAGGTCAGGCCGCCGCGGCAAGGCTGCTCACCTCCCCCACCCATTCGTCGATGATCGGCCAGGCGTCGTGGGGGCCCGGGCCCGCCTCCGGATGGAACTGCACAGAGCGGGCGCGCTCGCCGGGAAGCGCGAGCCCTTCGACCGTGCCGTCGTAGAGCGACACATGGGTCACCTCGGGGCCGTCCCCGCTGACCGCGAAGCCGTGGTTCTGGGAGGTGACGAGCACGCGGCCGGTACGCCGATCCAGCACCGGATGGTTGCCGCCACGATGCCCGAACGGCAGCTTCTCGGTCCGGTAGCCGGCCGCGAGCCCGAGCAGCTGGTTCCCGAGGCAGATCCCGAGGATGGGGACGCGGCCGAGCAGCCGCCTCACCTCGGCGACCTGCGCTGGCAGTGCGTCCGGATCACCCGGCCCGTTCGAGAGGAGCACGCCGTCGGGGGCCTCGTCGAGAACCGCCTCGGCGGAGGCGTCATGCGGGAGGACGGTGACCGTCGCGCCGGCCTGTACGAGCCTGCGGACGATCGAGCGCTTGGTGCCGTAGTCGAGCAGGGCAATCCGGACCGGCCCGTTCCCGACCCGGTAAGGCTCGGACGTGGAGACTCGTGCAGCGAGCGAGCGCCCCGTCATCGTCGGCTGGGCTCGGACGGCTGCGACGACGGCGTCCAAGTCGGACTCGCCCGCGACGATCGCCGCGCGCATCGCGCCAGCCGACCGAAGCGTGAGGACGAGGCTGCGCGTGTCGATTCCGTCGAGGGCGACGACATTGCGATCGGCGAGCCAGCGGCACCACTCCTCCCCGCCGGCGCGACGCATGAGGACTCCGGTGGCAGCGACCCCCGACGACTCGTCACGGCTCTCCGAGACACCGTAGTTGCCGACCATGGGCGCGGTGAAGCAGACGATCTGCTCGGCGTAGCTCGGGTCGGTTGCGATCTCCTGGTAGCCGGTCATCGCCGTGGTGAAGACCGCCTCGCCGAACGAGGTTCCCAGCGCGGCGACCGAGCGACCGCGGAAGACCGTCCCGTCTTCGAGTGCGAGGAACCCAGTCATACGGCGTGCGCGACGGCGCCGTCGGCGATCGTCATCAGCACCCGGCCGGTGAGCTGCCGACCCAGGAGCCAGGAGTTGGTGGACTTCGACTTGAAGGCGGGTTCTTCCACCCGCCAGGAGGCGGTGAGGTCGAGCAGGACGAGGTTCGCCGGCGCACCGACCGCGATGCGCGGGGGCTCGAGCCCAAAGGTTCGCGCGGGCCCGGCGCTCAGCCGCTCGAGGACGGTCTCGAGCGGGACGACGCCGGGCCCGACGAGGTGGGTGTAGATCGCGGCGAAGGCGGTCTCGAGGCCGGTCACACCGTTCGGCGCCTCCTCGAACGGCACGTCCTTCTCGTGGCGGGCGTGGGGCGCATGGTCGGTCGCGATCGAGCCGATCGTGCCGTCGAGAAGCGCCTCGACGAGCGCGAGCCGGTCTTCGTCGGCGCGCAGCGGCGGGCTCATCTTCACGTTCGGATCGAGCGAGCGAACCGCCTCGTCCGTGAGACAGAGGTGGTGCGGCGAGACCTCGCCGGACGCGACGACACCGGCGGCCTGGGCGCGGCGAAGCTCCTCGACCGACTCGCGCGCCGAGAGATGGAGGATGTGGAGCGGGCGGCTTTCGTAGCCGGCGATGGCGAGGTCGCGCGCGACCATCGTCGACTCGGCGATCGACGGGTAGCCGCCGATCCCGAGCTCGGCCGAGACACCGCCCTCGTGCATGTGGGCGCCACGCGTGAGCGTCGGATCCTCCTCGTGCAGAGCGATCAGTCCGCCCGAGGCCGCGTTGTACTGGAGCGCGCGGCGAATGACTCCGGCCGAGACGACCGGGCGGCCGTCGTCGGAGAAGCCGACGGCCCCTCGCTCGGCGAGCTCGACCATCTCGGTCAGCTCTTTGCCCTCCTGGCCCTTCGTGATCGCGGCCAGGAAGCCGACCGGGACGCGAGCCTCCTCGAGAGCGAGCTCGACGAGCGCCCCGAGCACCGCGGCCGAGTCGACGACCGGATCGGTGTTCGGCATCGCGAGGATCGCGCAGTAGCCACCCGCTGCAGCCGCGGCCGTGCCCGAGGCGATGTCCTCCTCGTCCTCGCGACCGGGCATGCGCAGATGGACGTGCGGGTCGACGAAGGCGGGTGCGAGCAGCAGGCCGTCGCGCGTGGGGCTTCCCGGCTCGAGGCGTGTGATGACGCCGTCCTCGACCGTCACGGTCAGGCATTCGTCGATTCCCTCGAGCGGGTCGACCACTCTCGCGCCCTCGATCGTGCGCGAGTCCTTGGCGGCATTGGCGTGGAAGAGCTTCTGACGGAGCGCCGTGGGCATCACGCGACCTCCTCCATCTCGGCGACCTTGACCTCGACGGGACCCTGGGTGAGGAGGTCGTAGAGGACGGCCATCCGCACCACGAGGCCCGAGCGCACCTGGCGCTCGATCAGCGCCTCCGCGGCGTCGGCAACCTCCGCGTCGATCTCGACGCCGCGGTTCATCGGCCCGGGGTGCATGACCTTCTGGCCCGGACGGATCCTGTCCTTGGTGACCCCCCAGCGCGCGCTGTACTCGCGCAGGCTCGGCACGAAGTTGGCGCCCTCCTGCATACGCTCCTGCTGCATGCGAAGGACGTAGACGACGTCGGCGGCGCCGATCGCATCGATCTCGTAGGAGACCTCGCAGCCCATCGCCTCGATCCCACGCGGGATGAGCGGCGGCGGCCCGACGACGGTGACCTTCGCGCCCATGAGCGTCAGTGCCTGGATGTCGGAACGGGCGACGCGCGAGTGCAGCACGTCGCCGACGATGGCGACGTGGAGCCCCGCGATTCCGCCGAACTCCTCGTCGATCGTGTAGAGGTCGAGGAGCGCCTGGGTCGGATGCTGGTGCTTGCCGTCGCCGGCGTTCACGATGTGCGCCTTGGTGGAGCCGGCGACCAGCTCGGGCGCGCCGATCTGCGGGTGGCGGATGACGACGACGTCCGGGTCGTAGGCGCCGATTGTGATCGCGGTGTCCTTCAGCGATTCGCCCTTGTCGACCGAGGAGCCGCTCGCGCGGATGGTCATCACGTCGGCCGAGAGGCGCTTCGCCGCGAGCTCGAAGCTCGACGACGTCCGGGTCGAGGACTCGTAGAAGAGGTTGACGACGGTGAAGCCGCGGAGCGTCGGCAACTTCTTGACCTCCCGCTCGAGCGAGCGCGAGAACGTCCGCGCGAGCGCGAGCAGCCGTTCGACGTCCTCGCGGGTAAGATCCGCGATCGAGATCAGGTGGCGCCGCGGCGGCCTGCCGGGCGGCAGGAGCTCGTCGCGCAAGAGCGGGCGTACGTGACTCATTCGGATCACTCCTCCGGCGTTAGCAGGACACGGTCGATCTCGTCGATCTCGACGAGCTGCACCTGGATGCGCTCCCGGCGAGCGGTGGGCAGGTTCTTGCCCACGTAGTCGGGACGGATCGGCAGCTCGCGGTGCCCTCGGTCGACGAGGCAGGCGAGCTGAACGCGGGCCGGGCGGCCGTAGTCGAAGAGCGCCTCGATCGCGGCGCGGACGGTTCGGCCCGTGTAGAGGACGTCGTCGACGAGCACGCAGGTCATCCCTTCGAGCGGAAAGTCGAGCCTCGTCGCCTTGACGACCGGCTGCGGCGCGAGCGGTGCGGCGCCAGCACGGACGCCGACGTCGTCCCGGTGGAAGGTGATGTCGACCGACCCGAGCGCGACCTGCGTTCCCGAGAACTCCTCGATCAGCCGGCGCAGGCGCTGGGCGAGCGGCACGCCCCGCGTGTGAATGCCGACCAGCGCGACGCGGCCGAGATCCGGGTTCCGCTCGATGACCTCATGCGCAATGCGAACGAGGGTGCGCCGCAGCGCTTCGCCGTCGAGCAACAGCTTTCCCGACTCTTCGGGAGCAGCCAAACGAGACTCCTTTCCGGTCTCACGGAACCGGGTTAAAGGTGCGACGGGAGAGTAGCGGACCCACCTGACGTAGCCGTCCCGCCCTCTGAAGGCGTCGATTCACGTTCGGTCCTGACATAGATTATCGTCGTGCCGTTCTGCACGAGTTGCGGCGCGTCCGTACCCGAGCGCTCGCGGTTTTGCGCCGCGTGCGGGGAGCCGCTCGCGCTCGTCGAGGGGCAGTCCGAGACGCGCCGGACGGTGACCGTGGTGTTCCAGGACGTCACGGGCTCGACGGCGCTCGGCGAGAGCCTCGACCCGGAGGCTGTCCGGCACGTCATGACCCGGTACTTCGCCGAGATGAAGGCCGAGCTCGAGCATCACGGCGGCACGGTCGAGAAGTTCATCGGCGACGCCGTCATGGCGGTGTTCGGAACGCCGGCTGCGCACGAGGACGACCCGCTGCGAGCGATCCGGGCGACCGTCGGGATGCGAGACCGACGAGCACGCGACGGCGACCGGCAAGCGCGCGGCCATCCACCTGGGTGCCGCGGGCAAGCGAGCCCTCGCGCGCTCAGACATCGCAGCGGCCGAGGGGCTGCTCGAGCGAGCGGTCGAGCTCGTCGGGACAGACGAGCCCCTCGGCCTTGACCTCCGCCTCGCTCTCGCTCGAGCCGATTTCGAACGTGGCCGCCTCGACCGCTCGAGCGACCTGTTCTCTGAGGTGGAAAAGGCAGCGCGAGCGAACGGCGAGATCGAAGCCGAATGGCGGGCCCGAGTCGGGGCCGAGCGCGTACGGCTTCAACAGGGATCCGAGCATCTCGAGGACACGCTGGCGATCTGCGAGGCGGCCGTACAGCGCTTCTCCAAGGTCGGCGCCATGCAGGCGGCACTCGATGCGTTCGGCGTGATGGCCGATGTCCAGAACACGAGATGCCGGCTCGCGGCAGCGGGCGAGGTGGCGG
>JBBQXH010000097.1:0-8641 GCA_038209835.1 Gaiellales bacterium
GGATGACGGGCGGGACGAGCGGTGCGAGGAGCCTGACCGAGTCGAGCGGATGGACATCCTCGCCCGGGTTGGCGAGCTTGCTCGCGGCCCACGCGAGCGCCTGGTCGCCGCCCGCCACGAAGGCGACCATGTCGCCCGGGAACCGGAGATCGACGACGCTCTCGCTGGTCACGGCGCCGAGGGCGGTTCGACCCTCGCGCTCGAAGGTGACGAGCCTCACGCGGGAACCGCCTCGAGCGCGCCAAGCGCGACGAGCGCCTCGCGAAGGGCCGGACGCTCGCTCTCCGGGAAGTCCGGGAGCGGCCGCCGCACCGGGCCACACGACATGCCCATCAGCTCGAGCGCCTCCTTCGTCGGCGACACGTAACCGGGGTCGTACTCGAGAAAGCGGTTCAGCGGCTGCAGCAGCCGGTGCTGGGCTGCGGCGCCGGCATGATCACCCGCCTGCTGGAACTCGTAGAGCCGGACGATCTGCGCCGGGACGATCGCTGCAGCCGTCGAGAAGATCCCTTGCGCTCCGACGCAGAGAGCCGCGTAGAACTGGCTGTCGACTCCCGTACAGAGCGATCGGCCGGAGCTCTCGGACAGCCTCAACGCCTCGACGAGCTGTCCGAGATCGTCGGCCGACTGCTTCAGGCCGACGATGTTCTCGACCTCCATCAGCGATGCGATAAGCCGTGGGCTCAGGGGGTTGCCTGTGTAGAGCGGGTTGTTGTAGACGACAACCGGAAGAACGCCTGCGCCCGCGACGTCCTCGAAGAAGCTCCGCAGCATCTCGTCCGGAAGCGGGAAGTAGAAGGGGGGGACGAGGATCGCAGCGTCTGCGCCCGCGGCGGCGGCGTCCTCCATGAGCGCGATCGCCTCGAGCGTCGAGCAGGCCGCTGTGCCGGCAAAGATCGGTACCGTGCCCGCCGTCTCATCGGCCACGATCTCCGCGACGCGCCGCCGCTCCTCCCGGGAGAGGTGGGGAAACTCCCCTGTCCCGCCGGTGGTCATGATCCCGTGTACGCCGGCGTCGACGACGTAGCGAACGATGCGACGCAAGGCGTCCTCGTCCACCTGGCTGCCGTCTGTCGTGAACGGCGTCGGGATCGCTGGGATCACGCCTCTAGGCTCCGTCCGGCCCAATGCAACTCCCTTCCTCGTGGCGGCTCATTCTAGAACGTCCCGTCTTGAACCTATCGTGTGAGGGCCCAGAGCGCGGCTCCGAGCGCGCCTGCGTGCGGGCCGAGCTCTCCTCGCACGATCTCGACGCGGTCGACCGGCATGACGCGGACTCGCCTGAAAAGCTCCCGCCGAGCCGGCTCGAGCAGGAGATCGCCGGCCTGGGCGACGCCCCCTCCGACGACGACTCGCGCAGGCCCGATCGCGAGAACGACGTTCGCGATCCCGATGCCGAGCGCCGTGCCGGTCGTCTCGAGAACTGCGAGCGCCCGCTCGTCCCCCGCCTGTGCGGCTGCGACCACCTCGCGGGCTGTCGGCGTGCCGGCCGCCCGTGCGATCGCGGGCCCAGAGGCGTATTGCTCGAGGCAGCCGCGGCTTCCGCATGTGCAGGTCAATCCCGCGGGCTCGATCGTCTGATGGCCAAGCTCGCCGACCGTTCCGTTCATGCCGAGAAGGAGCCGTCCACCTACGACGACGCCACCGCCGACGCCCGTGCCGAGTGCGAAGCACGCCATCGCCTCCGTACCGCGGCCCGCTCCGAGGGTGTGCTCTGCGAGCGTCAGTGCCCTCGCGTCGTTGATCAGCGCCACCGGAAGGCCGAGGCGAGCTTCGAGCTCGGCCACGATCGGAACGTCCTCCCACCCCGGGAGGTTCGGCATCCGGACCGAGCGCCCTCGCTCGATGTCGAGCGGGCCCGGCGCGCCGACGCCCACCCGCTCGACCCGGCCCACGGCTGCGATCGCCCGACGCGCACCCGCCACGATCCGCTCCAGCACGGCATCGCGCCCGAGCTCCGCGCGGGTCTCGGATGATTCGTCGAACTCGATGTGCGACGGGTCGTCAGCGTCGACGACGATTGTCTTGACGTTCGTGCCGCCGAGGTCGATCCCGAGGACGTGACCCATCGCGCGTACGATACGAGCCGGAGAATGCAAGGGGTCAGGTCTTCCATGCTCCATGTGTGGAACATGGAAGACCTGACCCCATGCGAGAGGAGAGCCCATGGCGGTCGGTCAGGTGAGCGCAGCAGAGCGTCTACGACGGGGAGGGCTGGCCGAAGCCATTCGGCGCGACCGCGCCGTCGCGATCCTGCGCCGGCTCGACGCGAGCACTGTCGATCCGACCGTCGAAGCCCTTCTCAGTGGCGGCTTCACGGCGATCGAGTTCACCCTCGACAGCGACGAGGCGCTCGCGGCTATCTCCCGCTGGCGGGAACGCGGACTGGCGCTCGTTGGCGCGGGGACGGTGCGTCGTCTGGAGCACGCGGAGGCCGCGATCGAGGCGGGGGCGCAGTTCCTCGTCAGCCCGAGCTACAGCGAAGAGGTCGTCGAGCGATCCCTCGAGCTCGGCGTCCCCGTCGTTCCCGGCTGCTTCAGCCCGACCGAGATCGATGCTGCCTGGCAGCAGGGGGCGACGTTCGTGAAGCTCTTCCCCGGGGGGGTCGTCGGCCCGGCCTACCTCCGTGCGGTGCTCGCTCCGCTTCGTGACGTCGAGATCGTCGTCACCGGTGGCGTCGACGAGACGACCGCCCGCTCCTTCCTCGAGGCGGGTGCAGTGGGCGTCGGCGTGTCGACCGTGCAGCTCGGGCAGGCCGACGGGCCGGACGCGATCGAGGCGGGGAGCCGGCGCCTACTCGGCGCGATCGCCTGAAGCGGGTTCCATCCCGCCCTCGCGCTCGGCTCGCTCTCGTTCCGCGATGCGTGCCTGGTAGTACTCGATCCGCTCGCGGAGGCGAACCATGGTGGGGTCAGTCTGAACCCAGCGCGCCATCTCCTCGTCAATCCTCTTCCTCTTCTTCGGATCCATTCTCGTTCTCCTCGAGGAGCCTGATCGCCTGCCGGACATCGTTGCGAATGTCGAAGAGCACCTGGAACATCACGTCGACGTCCTCGTCTCTCACCAGCGAAGGGTGGCATGCGGACGCGGACGAGGCAAGATGGCTTTCGAGTCAGATGCTCAGACAGCAGCGCGAATGGCGTCCCCGAACCGTAGACACCGGTTCCGCCCGGATGCCTTCCCCGCATAGAGCGCCTGGTCGGCTGCGCGAAGGAGGTCGATCGTCGTCCTTCCGTCGGCTGGATAGGCGGCGATACCGAACGTCGCCGTGACATTGCAGCAGTCGAGGGCGTTCTCGACCAGGCTCAGCCGAAGCCTCTCCGCAGCAACGAAAGCGCCCTCGGGATCGATCTCAGGCAGAAGCACTGCAAACTCGTCGCCTCCGCTTCCAGGAGGAGATCGAACGGGCCGAGCGTGCCGGCCGCGAGCTCGCCGTGATCATCGTCGACTGCGACGGTCTGAAGGCCGTCAACGACCGCGGCGGTCACGAGTTCGGCGACAACGTCCCGCTCGACTCGGAGGATGTGGAGCGCTCGCCGGTCTCGTCGAGTCGAGCGAGACCGCCTACAGCGCCCTCGACCCGCGAGCTGCCGGAGTTGTGGCGCCTGGAGACGGCGTCGAGCGACGCGTCGTCTGGCTGCCGCTTCTTGTCGGCGGAGACCAGATCGGGGCACTTGTAGGCTGCGCGTCGCACGACCTGACGATGGCGCATGCAAAACGCCGAGGCCGCGACGCTCTTCGCCCCTCACGCGGCGGCGCTCATCGACGTGGGCTCCGAGCTGCTCGAGATGGCTGCGACGATCGCGCTCACGCACCACGAGCGATTCGACGGAACGGGTTACCCCCGAGGCCTCGCTGCTCGAAGCCGCGTCGGTTGAGCAGGCCCGTGAGCGCGTCGGTGACCGCGGCACGCTGCTCGCGCCGCAACGCTTGCGCGCCGGATCCGGAGAGAAGCTCGTGCCCGATCTCCGCATGCCGCTCCATGGTCCGCCGCTCACTGTCGGTCAGCGGCCCGGCTTGTCGAGGATGCCGTCCGGAATGGCGATCTTGCCGATGTCGTGGAGCGGGCTCGCCATCCGGAGCAGCTCGCACCGTCCATCGTCGAGTCCGAGCGCACGAGCGATGAGTGCGCAGTAACGGCTCATTCGCTCGATGTGGCGTCCGCTTCCCCCATCCCGGAACTCCGCCGCCACTGAGAGACGGCGGATCATCTGCTCGCGCGTGTGTTGGAGGTCGCCCTGTGAGCGAGTGAGTCGTGCGACGGCATCCAGCAGCTCCTCCTCGACGCGAGTGCGCTCGTCGATCTCACGTCGGGCGGTGGCGTAGAGCCGCGCGTTCTCGATCGCGAGCGAGGCGAGCTTCCCGAAGCGCCGCAGAAGCTCGACCTCGTGCTCCCCGAAGCTTCGGTCGGGATCCGTCGAGATCAGACCGAGGATCCCGAGCAGCTCTTCGCCGGAAGAGCGGGACGCCGATCACGGCGTGCAAACCGTTGACGTCCACCCCTCGGTGGCGGCCCGCCCACCGTTCGTAGTCGTCGATGATCACCGGCTCGCGCGTCTCGAGCACGCGTCCGGCGACGCCCTGGCCAGGGATCGCCGCGAGGCCGAGGAATTCGCGGCTCCCACCCGTTGCCACCCGGATCCGGAGCCCGGGGTCTTCGTCGTCGGCGACGTAGAGGTAGCCGCTCTCGATGCCGACGAGTGCAACCGCGCGGACAACCACTGCCTCGAGCAGCGACTCGAGGTCGAGCCCGACGATGAGATCGAGCGTGGTGTCGTGGAGCACGGCGAGCTCGTCGTTCTGCCGCAGCAGATCCTCATGCGTCCTCACGTGAATCACATCGGGACGTGTGGTGCGGCGCTCGAGTCACCCGTGCGGAAGGGCCGGAACGCCGGCCGGACCCCTCCCTGAGAACGAGCGCCTAGCCGACGGCCGCCCCGGCCGGCGCCGACTGCAGGTCGGACCGCTTGAGCGCGAGCAGTGTCGCCAGGATCGAGATCCCTGCGAACGCGGCGGCGACCCAGAAGGCCAGGCTGAAGCCGCTGACGAAGGCCTGTGGCTGGTCAGTGCCGCCCTCGATGAGGTTCGTGCTGCGCGTGGTGAACACCGTCGTCAAGATCGCGATGCCGAGCGCTCCGCCGATCTGCTGCGACGTGTTGATCAGTCCGGAGGCGAGCCCGGCCTCGCTCGGCTCGATCCCCGACAGTGCGGCGATCGAGACGGGGACGAACGAGAATCCGAGGCCGACGCCGACCAACAGGAAGCCGGGCAGCAGGTTGGTGACGTACGACCCGTCGACCGGGATCTGCGTGAAGAGGATCAGCCCGCCTCCAATGAGGGCGAGGCCGACCGTCAGCACCGGTTTCACGCCGATCCGCGTCGTCAGCGCCTGCGCGACGCCGGACGCGACGACGGCTGTCAGTGCGACTGCGAGGTAGCCGACCCCCGTCTTGAGTGCCGAGAAGCCGAGGATCTGCTGCATGTACAGCGAGAGCAGGAAGAACATCGAGAACACGATGCTGCCGAGCCCGAGGCCGACGATGTTGGCTCCAGTGGGCGTTCGCTTGCGGAAGAACTTGAGGGGGACGAGCGGGTTCGCGGAGCGCTGCTCGATGACGATGAACGCTCCCATCAGGATCGCCGACCCGATCAGCTCGCCGATCGTCCGGGCCGATCCCCAGCCGACGTTGTTCGCCTGGGTGAGCGCGTAGACGAGGAGCATGAGGCTGGCCGTGACCGCGACGGCGCCGAGTGAGTCGAACTGCCTGGCCATTCCCTCGACGCGGCTCTCTTTGACGAAGCGCGGGACGAAGATGAAGGTCAGAACGCCGATCGGGACGTTGACGAAGAAGATCCACTCCCAGCCGAGGTACTGCGTGAGCACGCCACCGAGGAGGACGCCGATGGCGGCGCCAGAGCCGGCGATCGCGCCGAGGATGCCGAGCGCCTTGTTGCGCTCCGCCCCTTCCCTGAACGTGACCGTCGTGATCGAGAAGACGGACGGCGCGAGCGCAGCTCCCGCGAGTCCCTGCAAGGCTCGCATCGCGATGAGCATCCCGGACGAGAACGCGAGTCCGCAGAGAAGAGAGAAGAGCGCGAACAGAAGGAGCCCTGCCATGAAGATCTTGCGCCTGCCGAGCACGTCTCCCACGCGCCCGCCGAGGAGCAGGAACCCACCGAACGTCAACGCGTAGGCGCTGACCACCCACTGGAGGTTCTCGGTCGTGAAGTCGAGGTCCGTCTGGATCGACGGAAGGGCGACGTTCACGATCGAGACGTCGAGGATCACCATCAGGTAGGCGACCCCCAAGACGGCGAGCGCCTTCCAGCGGCGCGGATCAGGTTCAGCGTTGGCGACAGCCATGCGGCACTCCTTCGGAGCTCGGCGTTTCTCTCGAAGACGTTCGTGACGGTACCGAATCGACAACGTCGCGGGCCACGGGCTATTCCCGATCGCCTGCGGGAGCGATAGGGTCGGGCCAGAATGAGTGGTCGACTGGAGGGGCGACGGGCGTTGGTCACCGGCGCCGCTGGGGGAATCGGCAGCGCGATCGCGTCGGCGTTCGTGCGGGAGGGTGCGACGATTGCCGCGGTCGGCCGGAACTGGGCGGCAATCGACGAGCTGTGCTCGACCCTAGCGCCTGATCGAGCCTACGCGGTCCCCGTTGACGTGAGCGATTCTTCGGCCGTCGCCGAGGGCGTCGCTCGTGCGGCCCGGCTCCTCGGAGGGCTGGACGCCGTCGTCAACGCAGCGGCCGTCGACTGCGAATGGAAGCCCGTCGGTGAGATGTCGTCCGAGAGCTGGGATCAGACCGTGGCGATCAACCTCTCGGGCACCTTCTACGTCTGCAGCGCTGCACTTCCGTACCTCGTCGAGTCGGGCGCCGGGTCGATCGTGAACGTCACGTCCGTTGCAGGGCTGCGTGCGTGGGCCCTCGACTCCGCCTACAACTCGTCGAAGGCCGGAGTCGAGATGCTAACGCGGACGATCGCCATCGAGTACGGCGCTGCCGGCGTCCGCGCGAACTGCCTCGCGCCCGGCGTGATCGACGCGGGGATGACCGATGCCGTGACGAGCCCGGGCGACCGGGAAGCGCTGATCGCGCTCCATCCCCTCGGTCGGATGGGGAGCGCCGAGGAGGTCGCGGAGGCGGCGGTCTGGCTCTGCTCCTCGGCGTCGTTCACGACCGGGACGACGATTCCCGTCGACGGAGGGTTCCTGGCTCGCGGCTAGCGACGTCTGCTGCGGATCTCACCACATGCCCATGTAACGAGGCTCGGCGCGGTCGTCGTGACCGTAGAAGACGAGGTCGCCCTCCCGCTTGTTCAGCTCGCCGAGCCGCGCGAGCTGATCCTCGTCGATCTCGACGCCGAGGCCTGGGCCCTCGGGAAGCCCGAAGCAGCCGTCGACGTATTCGTGCGGCTTCGTGATGACGTCCTCCGTCTGGTGGTGGTAGTGGGAGTCGATGGCGTAGGGGAGCACGGGGAGCGCTGCGGCGATCTGGAGCTGGAGGGCCGTCGAGATCCCCGCCTCGCCGCCCGAGTGCATGCCGATCCCGATCTGGAAGGTCTGGTAGGTCGCCGCGGCCTTCATCGTCGCGGAGATTCCTCCCCAGTCGGCCGGATCGAGGAGTTGGATGTCGATCGCACCGAGCCGGATGGTCTGGGGGATTTGGTCGAGTTGGAGCGTGCACATGTTCGTCGCTACCGGTAGGTCGAGTGCGTTCGCGACGCGGCTCATTCCCTCGATTCCCCAGCAGGGATCCTCGTACCACTCGAGGCCGAGCTCCTCGAAGCTGCGCCCGTACCGGATCGACGTCTCGACCGACCAGAGGCTGTTCGGGTCGAACCGAAGCCGGTGATCCGGGAACGCGTCGCGTAGCGCGACCGTGCACTCGTACTCCTCTTCCGGCGGGAAGACGCCCCCCTTGAGCTTGATCGTGCGAACGCCGGTGCGCTCGACGATCTCGCGCGTCGCGGCGACCATCGCCTCGGTCGTCTGCTCGCCGCCGCGCCCGTCCGCGCTCGGAAGGCGATAGAACATGTACGCGATCATCGGGATCTCGGTCCTGAGCCGTCCCGCCAGGAGCTGGCAGATTGGTCGGTTCGCCGCCTTTCCCATGATGTCGAAGCACGCGGTCTCGAGCGCCTGGATCGCATACTTCCCGGTGTTCCCGTGGTACGTGGGCACGTACCAGAAGTTCTTCAGGATCCGTTCCCGGTCGAACGGATCCTCGCCGAGGAAGAAGCCCTTCAGCGCCTCGAGCTGGAGGAGCGTCGCGTCGCCGCCACACGTCTCGGCGATGCCATCGATCCCCTCGTCGGTCTGCATCCGGACGACGATCCGCGTCCAGGAGCGGTTGACACCACCCGACCAGAGCATGGGCGCCTCGAACGGGATGTTGATCTTGTGGAACCGGACGTCCGTGATCTTCATCGCGTTCGAAGCTCCTCTCGTCGCCTACAGGCTTGATGTGAAATGGCCGTACGTCTGGGGAGCCGTCTGCACCAAGGAGCGTGGTTGACTCGATCGGTGGCAAGGCTGGTGGCCTTGGTGCTGATCGAGGCGGCCGCGATCCGCCGCGTGCAGGCCTTCATCCGGATGTGGGGTCATTTCGCATCAAGCCTGTAGATTCCGCTG
>JBBQXH010000098.1:0-8617 GCA_038209835.1 Gaiellales bacterium
CGTGCCGACGGGCTCGACGGAGTACAAGACGATCTTCGCCGTCGGGCTGACGCTCTTCGTCATCACGCTGATCATGAACGTCATTTCGATCCGCCTCGTGCGCAAGTACCGGGAGGTGTACGAATGACCTCCGCTCAGGCCGCCGAGGCGGCACGCGTCTCGATCAACCTCGGAGCAAGCAACCGCCGCGACAGGGTCATCGGCGGGATCTTCTTCGGCTTCCTGATCCTCTCGCTGGCGGTCGGGCTCGTGACGCTCGCGGTGCTGATCATCACGACGTTGATCGACGGTGTGCCGTACCTCACCAAGCAGCTTCTGCTCAACCCGCCGTCGGCCGACCCGGCCAAAGCGGGCGCCCGCCCGGCGATCCTGGCCTCGCTCTATCTCGGCGTGCTCCTCATCGCCTTCGCCGTCCCGATCGGCATCGGCACTGCTGTCTATCTCGAGGAATACGCGAAGAAGGAACGCTGGTACAACCGATTCCTCGAGGTCAACATCCAGAACCTCGCCGCGGTGCCGTCGATCGTCTACGGCATCCTCGGGCTCGCGTTCATCGTCCGCGGGATCGGCCTCGGGCGCGTGCTGCTGGCCGGTGCGATCATCCTGACGCTCGTCGTGCTGCCGACGGTGATCGTCGCCTCGCGTGAGGCGCTCCGGGCGGTACCCGACTCCATCCGGCAGGGCGCGTACGCGCTCGGCGCGACGAAGTGGCAGGTCGTGCGCCGCCAGGTGCTTCCCGCGGCGATTCCCGGGATGGCCACGGGCTCGATCCTCGGCGTCTCGCGCGGTATCGGCGAGACCGCGCCGCTGCTCCTTGTCGGCGCATTGACCTACGTCGCGATCAACCCGTCGCTGTTCGGCCCCTTCACAGCGCTGCCGATTCAGATCTTCCAATGGATCGGGCGCCCCCAGGACGAGTTCAAGTTCCTGGCCGCAGCTGCGATCATTGTCCTCCTGCTCATGCTCCTGACCCTCAACGCCGTCGCGATCTTCCTGCGCAACCGCTACCAGAAGAAGTGGTGATCGAATGACCGAAGCAGAGACCGAGACCCGCCAGATCCGCGAGCTCCAGGTCGGTCGCTTGCACGATGGACCGACACCGCGCGGCTCTCAAACCGTCGTCTTCGACTGCGAGGACGTCCACGTTCACTACGGCAAGGCACTCGCTCTGAAGGGCGTCTCGATGCAGGTCTACAAGAACTACGTCACCGCGTTCATCGGACCGTCGGGTTGCGGGAAGAGCACGTTCATCCGCTGCTTCGACCGCATGAACGACCTGATCGATAGCGCGCGGATCGAAGGGCAGATCCTCTACCACGGCCAGGATCTCTACGGACCAGACGTCGACCCGGTCGAGGTACGCAAGCTGATCGGCATGGTCTTCCAGAAGCCGAACCCTTTTCCGAAGTCGATCTACGACAACATCGCGTTCGGCCCGCGGGTGCTCGGGATGAAGGACGGCCTCGACGATCGGGTCGAGCATGCCCTACAGCGGGCGGCGCTCTGGGACGAGGTCAAGGACAGGCTGAAAGACAACGCCTTCGGGCTGTCGGGCGGCCAGCAGCAACGACTCTGCATCGCGCGCTGCATCGCCGTCGACCCCGAGGTCATACTGATGGATGAGCCGTGCTCGGCGCTCGACCCCATTTCGACGTCCTCCATCGAGGACTTGATGGTCGAGCTCAAGAAGGACTACACGATCGTCATCGTCACCCACAACATGCAGCAGGCGGCCCGGGTCGCCGACATGACCGCATTCTTCAGCGTCGAGCTCCGGGACGACGGCGGCCGTACGGGCCTCCTCGTCGAGTACGACGAGACGACGAAGATCTTCACCAACCCGGCTGACAAGCGGACGGAGGACTACGTGACAGGACGCTTCGGATGAGTAACGAGACGATCTCCGCGGAGGGCGGTGACGCCATGCCTCGCCGGCTCGAGTTCCACGAGGAGCTCGACCAGCTCGAGGCGACGATCCAGGAGATGGGAGAACTCGTCCTCCGGTCGATCCGCGGTTCGCTGAACGCGCTTCGCGCAGGCGACCACGAGCTTGCCGACGAGGTGATCGCTTTCGACGACGAGGTCGACGACCGCGCGCAGACCGTCGAGCAACACGTCGAGATGCTGCTCGCACGGCAGGCACCGGTCGCAACCGACCTCCGCCGGATCCTGGCCGTGCTTCACATCAACATCCATCTCGAGCGCATGGCCGACCTCTGCGTGAACATCGCCAAACTGGCGAAGATCGCCCATGCCTTCCACGGCCCCGAGGTCATCGTCGAGGGGTTCGAGGAGATGGGCTCTCGGGCCGAGGAAATGACGAAGGTCGCGCTCGACTCGTTCCAGAACCGCGACCTTGCCGCCGCGGAGTCGCTCCCGCAGCTCGATGAACTGATCGACAATGGCAACCGGCGCGTCATCGGCCATCTCGCAAAGCTCGAAGGGACGGAGCAGGCGCGCGAGTGGGCACTCCTCATGATCGTCGTGTCCCGCTGTCTCGAGCGGCTCGGGGACAACGCCGTCGATATCGGCGAGCAGACCGCCTACCTGGTCTCGGGGGAGTTCCGCGAGTTCGAGGACGCTTCGCACCCCGTCTCGTAAGCTCCGCGGGTGAGGCCGCGTGCAGTCCTGTTCGACCTGAACGGCACCCTGTCAGACGACGAGGGAGTCTTCTACGAGATCTTCGCGGAGCTCTTCGCCGAGATCGGCAAGCCGATCACCCGAGACGAGTACTTCGGCCGGTTGGTCGGTCTCTCGGACGAGGAGGTCGTCGATGCCTGGCTCGGGCCGGCGCACCCGGACGCGAACCGGATCCTCGCAGCCCGGATCGATCGGTTCCGAGAGCTCGCGCAGAGCGGAGCAACCATCGGCGAGCCCGCCCGCGCCGCGGTACGAGCGGCAGCTGCCCTCGTCCCCGTTGGAATCGTCTCGGGCGACTACCGCGACGAAATCGATGCGCTGCTCGACGGCGCAGGCCTCGCCCACGAGATCTCATTCGTCGTCGCAATTGAGGACGTCGAGCGGCCGAAACCCCATCCCGCGCAGTATCTCCTGGCGCTCGACCTTCTTGGCGACGAGATCGGAGCCGGTGAGGTCGTTGCCTTCGAAGACACGCTGGTCGGCATTGCAGCCGCCAAGTCAGCCGGTCTCTCCTGTGTGGCGGTCGCCGGGACGCTTCCAACCGAGCAGCTCTCGTCTGCCGACCTCGTGGTGCCGGCACTGGACGCCGAGGTCGTGCTGCGAGTTCTCACGCGAGCGGCCATCTAGCCCGACCCTCGCACGCGGCGTCCGCGACGCTACGCCGGACCCTCGGTAACAAGTCCGAGCTGCTGCATCATCGTCAGAGCGTCGAAGACACCCCAATGCTCGCGGGCGAGACCGTCGTCCCCAAAGCGGATGATGTCGATGAACTGCACGTCGACGCTCTTCCCGGTCGGCGGCATGCCCATGAACTCCCCCCGATGAGTCCCGGTTGCCCGCGCTCGAGCGACGACCTTGTCGCCGCTCGTCAAGACGTCCTCTGCGTGCATGCGGAGGTCGGGAAAGGCCGCGCGATACATCCGGAAGAACTGCATGACGCCGTCCCTGGTGGGCGCCAGGCCGGGCGTCTCCTCGTGCTCGACGAAGTCATCGGCCAGAAGCTCGCCGACCCCGTCGATGTCTCCGGCGCTGATCCGCTCGTAGGCGAGCCTCATGGTGGCCGCGTGATCCATCACGGTCCTCCTTCCGAAGTTGGTCGAGGCGCAGATCGTACCCGACTGCGACTCCGGATTCGGGCGACGGGACGACCTAGAATCCGCGCATGCCGTACGACGAGCGTCTCGCGCAACGCATCAGGGAGCTGACGGCGGGAGAGGCCACCCTGACCGAGAAGAAGATGTTCGGCGGGCTCGCCTTTCTCATCGGCGGCAACATGGCCCTCGCAGCAAGCGGGCAGGGCGGCCTCCTCGTCCGCGTCGACCCTCGGCAGTCGCCGAACCTACTCGCAACGACGAGTGCGAGCCCGATGGAGATGCGCGGCCGGCAGATGGACGGTTGGCTCAGAGTCGACTCGGAGGACGTTCGCACGAAGCGCGAGCTCGCGAGGTGGGTGAAGCTCGGCACGGCCTATGCCCGCTCGCTACCGGCGAAGCGTTAGCGATCCCTGGTTCGTTCACCAGTTTGTAACCAGAGATTCACCACTCGGTGACGCGTTATTCACGCATGCTCAGATCGACACCCGGGCACCGAGACGAGGTGAGGGAATGCGGCTTGCTCTGGTACCGAAGACGACCGAGTTCTACGTGCTCTTCAAGGCTGCGGGCGCGAACATGCTCGACGTTGCCCGCAAGACCGAGCAGCGGGTTCGAGAGTTCCCGAACTCGAATGTCACGCAGGAGCACGTGAAGGATCTCGAGACCGTCGGCGACGACATCACCTACGAGATCATCACGCTCCTCAACACGCAGTACGTGACGCCCTTCGACCGGGAGGACATCTACGAGCTCGCGTCCAAGATCGACGACGTCGTCGATCACATCGAGCACGCGTCCGACCTCCTCGGCCTCTACAACATCGAGCAGCCGGCGCGTCCGGCCCTCGAGCAATGCCGGATCCTCGTGGCCGCGACCGAGCAACTCGCAGCCGCCCTTGGTGGACTGAAGAAGCCGACCGCCGCACAGCACCACCTCGTTGCCCTCAAGGGCTTCGAGGACGAAGGCGACCGCATCGTCCGAGACGCCATCGCAGCGCTCTTCCACGACTCTCGCATCGATCCGCTGATCGTGATCCGCTGGAAGGACATCTACGAGGCGCTCGAAGACGCAATCGACGCGTGCGAGACCGCCGGAAACGTCGTCACGAACATCGCCGTCAAGAACGCGTAGAACGCGATGGACTGGGCACTCCTGATCGCCGTCGTCGGGGTCGCGTTCTTCTTCGATTTCACGAACGGCTTCCACGACGCCGCCAACGCGATCGCAACCGGGGTCTCGACCAGGGCCCTCAACCCGCGGTTCGCCGTCCTCTTCGCCGCCGCGCTCAACTTCGCGGGCGCCTTCGTCTCGCTGAAGGTCGCCGCGACCATCGCGAAGGGCATCGTCAACCCGGACGCGATCACGCTGAAGGTGGTGCTCGCAGGCCTCGTCGGCGCGATCACCTGGAACCTCACGACGTGGTATCTGGGCCTGCCGTCCAGCTCGAGCCATGCGCTGATCGGCGG
Source organism: Gaiellales bacterium (assembly GCA_038209835.1). Lineage (GTDB taxonomy): Bacteria > Actinomycetota > Thermoleophilia > Gaiellales > Gaiellaceae > JBBQXH01. The sequence continues at coordinate 5,201 of JBBQXH010000098.1, forward strand.
CGTGCTCGGGTCAGCCGTCGCAGCAACCGGATTCGGCGTCGTCGAGTGGAGCGGAATTTTCCATAAGGTGCTGATTCCCTCGCTCGCCGCGCCGTTCATGGGGATGATCGGCGCCGCGATCTTCGTCACCGGGCTCATCTGGATCGTCGCACGGCATGCGCCCGGCCTGGTGCACCGGATCTTCCGGCGCCTGCAGATCGTCTCGTCCGGTTTCCTCGCGTTCACCCACGGAACGAACGACGCCCAGAAGACCATGGGCATCATCACACTCGCTCTGATCGCTTCCGGACACCTCTCGAGCGAGAACTTCGACGTTCCGGTCTGGGTGATCTGCGGCTCCGCCGCGGCGATCGCGGCGGGTACGTACGCCGGTGGCTGGCGCATCATCAAGACGCTCGGTCAGCGGATCGCGAAGATCGACCCCGTCCAGGGCTTCTCGGCCGAGGCCGCGACGAGCCTGACGCTCTTCTTCACGGCGAGGTACGGCTTCCCGGTCTCGACGACCCACACGATCTCGGGCTCGGTGCTCGGCGCGGGCGCGACGAAGCGGTTCTCGGCCGTGCGCTGGGGCGTCGCCGGGAACATCCTCCTCGCGTGGGTCATGACGATTCCCTGCGCGGCGCTCGTCGGCGCCGCGATGGAAGGGCTGACGCGGATCCCGGGAGGCGCGATCATCGTCTTCGTGGTCGGCGTCCTCGTCGCGGTCGTCGCCTTCGCCGCCCGATCCCGGCAGACGCGGCTCGTCAACGGCCCTCCCGTACCGACGACGTCGGAGGCGCAAACAGCGTCCGCGTAGACGCGTTTTTCGAGCGCCTTGCGCAATATACCCCTTAGGGGTATTATGCGTACATGAGCGAGCGCCTCGATCTCGAGATCGCCGGAATGACCTGCGCGTCATGCGCCGCGCGCGTCGAGAAGAAGCTGAACGGGCTCGAAGGCGTGGAGGCAAGCGTCAACTACGCAACCGAGAAGGCGACGGTGCGCTTCGACCCGTCGCTCGTCACCGTCGAAGGGCTCGTCGGCGAGGTCGAGGCGGCGGGCTACGGCGCGTCGCTTCCCGAGCAGCGCCAGGAGAATCCCGGACGGCTCCCGCTCTTCCGCCTCGCCGTCGCAGTCGGACTGACGATTCCCCTCGTCCTGATCGCCATGATCCCGCCGCTCCAGTTCAATGGCTGGGAATGGCTCGCGCTCGCGCTGTCGGCGCCAGTCGTTCTCGTGTGCGGCTGGCCGTTCCACCGGGCGGCTCTCCTCAACCTCAGGCACGGGACGGCGACCATGGACACCCTCGTCTCCCTCGGAACGCTCGCCGCGTTCCTCTGGTCGCTCGTCGTGCTCGTCGGTGACATCGACGCCGAGACCTACTTCGAGGTCGGGGCCGTGATCACCACGCTGATCCTCCTCGGCCGTTACCTCGAGACGCGCGCCCGCCGCCGCTCGGGCGCCGCGATCCGGTCGCTGCTCGAGCTCGGCGCCAAGGAGGCGAACATCCTTCGAGATGGCGCCGAGATCGCCATCCCGGTGGCTGACCTGCGCGTCGGCGACCGGTTCGTCGTCCGGCCGGGCGAGAAGATCGCAACCGACGGAATCGTCGTCGAAGGTGTCTCGGCGGTCGATGCGTCCATGCTCACGGGCGAGCCCGTCCCGGTCGACGTCGCGTCCGGCTCGGATGTCGTCGGCGCGACCGTGAACGCGTCCGGGCGACTCGTCGTCGAGGCGACGGAGGTGGGATCGGCAACCGCGCTCGCCCAGATCACGCGGCTCGTGACCGAGGCCCAGGCCGGAAAGGCGCCGATCCAGCGTCTCGTCGACCGAGTGTCAGGCGTCTTCGTACCGATCGTGATCGGGATCTCGCTGGCAACGCTCGCCGGCTGGCTCGCGATCACCGGCGACGCATCGCAGGCGTTCACCGCCGCTGTCGCCGTGCTCATCATCGCCTGCCCGTGCGCGCTCGGCCTCGCAACTCCCACAGCGCTCCTCGTCGGAACTGGCCGCGGCGCGCAACTCGGAATCCTGATCCGTGGTCCCGAGGTTCTGGAGCAGACGCGGCGCGTCACCACGATCGTCCTCGACAAGACCGGAACCGTGACCGAGGGACGGATGCAGCTCGTAGACGTCGTGCCGCTGAACGGCGCGAACCGCCCAGAGATCCTGAGGCTCGCCGGAGCGCTCGAAGACGCAAGCGAGCATCCGATTGCGCGCGCCGTTGCCACGGCGGCACGCGCCGAGGTTGGCGCCCTTCCCCGCGTCGACTCGTTCGAGAACCGTCCCGGCATCGGTGTCATCGGCCGGGTCGAGGGCCACGCCGTCGAGATCGGCAAGGCAGCCGACGGCATCAGGGTCAGCTGGGACGGCGTCGACCGCGCGACGCTCGTCGTCTCCGACACGGTGAAGCCGACCAGCGCCCAGGCGGTCGCCGAGTTGAAGGAGCTCGGGCTCACACCGATTCTCCTGACCGGCGACCGCGAGGCGACGGCCCGGGAGATCGCAGCGACGGTCGGAATCGACCGCGTCGTCGCGGACGTCCTGCCTGGCGGCAAGGCCGCGGAGGTGCGGCGACTCCAGGAGTCCGGCGAGACGGTGGCAATGGTCGGGGACGGCGTCAACGACGGCCCGGCGCTCGCGCAGGCCGACCTCGGCCTCGCGGTGGGCGCCGGCGCCGACGTGGCGATCGAGGCGTCGGATATCACGCTCGTCTCGGGTGACCTGCGTGCCGCTCCCGACGCGATCCGGCTCTCGCGTCGCGTGCTCGGCACGATCAAGGGAAACCTCTTCTGGGCGTTCGCCTATAACGTCGCAGCGATTCCGCTCGCTGTCGCGGGCTTGCTCGACCCGATCATCGCCGCGGCGGCGATGGCGGGCTCGAGCCTCTTCGTCGTCTCGAACTCGCTCCGGCTTCGCCGCTTCCGGAGCTCGAGGGAGGTCGTCTCGTGACGCACGGATACGTGTCCGACAAGGAGGCACTCGTCAAGCGTCTCCATCGAATCGAGGGCCAGGTGCGCGGGATCGAGCGCATGGTCGAGGAGGAGCGCTACTGCATCGACATCCTGACGCAGATCAGCGCCGTCACGACCGCCCTCGACAGCCTCGCCTTCAAGATCCTCGACGGCCACGTCAGCCACTGCGTCTCGGGCGCGATGGCTGCCGGCGATCCGGTCGTCGCCGAGGCGAAGAGCCGCGAGCTCCTCGATGCCGTTCACCGGTTCGCCCGAGCCAGGTAAGTGAACCCATTGCAGAATGACGCTTCGTTGCCGGGGCGTGATGGGTGGGTGCGGTGCAAGGACACAGGGAGCCCCGATACGAGACGTATCGGAGCGACCGAGGACGCCGCAACGTGCCCGCCCAGCGCGTTCCGGCGACTCAAGGCTTCGTCCTGCAATGAGTTCTTAGCCATCGGAGGCGTTCCCGAGGTCGAAGGCC
>JBBQXH010000099.1:0-8604 GCA_038209835.1 Gaiellales bacterium
CTTCGACCATGTTCGCGACGAGGGTTCTCGTCAACCCGTGGAGCGCGCGGTCCGGCCCGCGATCGGTCGGACGCGTAACGAGCAGCTCCTGCTCCTTCTGCTCGAGGGACATGCGCTGTGGAACCGCCTGAGACAGCTGCCCCAGCGGGCCCTTGACCGTAACGCGACCCGGCGCGATCGACACGTCGACCCCACTCGGAACCTCGATTGGCTTTCGACCGATTCTGCTCATTGCTCTTCCACTCGTTACCAGATGAAACAGATGACTTCGCCGCCGACGCCGAGCTCCTGCGCCTGGCGGCCCGTGACGACGCCACGGGACGTCGACAGGATCGCCGTCCCCATTCCGCCGAGGACACGCGGCAGACGATCCTTCCGAGCGTAGATCCGGCGGCCCGGCTTCGAGACCCGCTTCAGGTCCGTGATCACCCGCTCGCGGTTCCGTCCGAACTTCAGCTCGACCAGCAGGGTATCGAAGCTCTCACCCCGCTTGACGGAGTAGTCCTTGATGTAGCCCTCGTCCCGCAGAAGCCTCGCGATCTCGACCTTGAGGCGCGACGACGGCATCTCCGCGCTCTCGTGCAGGGCACGGTTCGCGTTGCGGATACGCGTGAGCATGTCGGCGACGGGATCAGTCAGCATGACAGGCCTCCCCTCACCACGAGCTCTTCGTCATTCCGGGAATCACGCCGGCGTGCGCAAGCTCGCGCAGGCAGATCCGGCAGAGACCGAACTTCTTGTAGACCGCGCGCGGCCGTCCGCAGCGATTGCAGCGGGAGTACTCGCGCGTCGGGTACTTCTGCGGCCGGGCGGCCTTGACGACCAGGCTCTTCTTGGCCATACCTCGTGTCTCCTATTCCGACCGGAACGGAAGGCCGAGCTCGCGCAGGAGCGCGTGCGCCTCCTCGTCCGTCCTCGCGGTGGTGGTGATGGCAACGTCGAGTCCGCGCACGGCGTCGACGTCGTCGTAGTTGATCTCGGGAAAGATGATCTGCTCGCGGATTCCGAGCGAGTAGTTTCCTCGCCCGTCGAAGCTCGCCGGCGAGAGCCCACGGAAGTCGCGGATGCGCGGAAGCGCGATCGACACGAGACGATCGAGGAACTCGTACATCCGCGCGCCGCGAAGCGTCACCCGGGCCCCGATCGGCATGCCTTCTCGGAGCTTGAATGCTGCGATCGACTTGCGCGCCTTTCGGATCTCCGCGCGCTGGCCCGTGATCAGCGTCAGCTGCTCGGCGGCGTTCTCGAGAGCCTTGGCGTTGGTCTTGGCCTCGCCAACTCCCATGTTGACCGTGATCTTCTCGACACGGGGGACCTGCATGACCGAGCTGAGGCCGAGCTCCTCCTGGAGCTTCGACCGGATCTCCTCGATGTACTGGTCTTTCAGCCGAGGCGAGTAGGTGCTGTCGACGGCGCTCACCGGTCGACCTCCTGATGGCAGTCGGCCCGCTTGCAGATACGAACCTTGATCACGCCGTCCTTCGAGTCCCTCAGCTCATATCCGACCCGCGTCGCCCGATTGCATGCGGGGCACACGAGCATGACGTTCGAGATAGGCAAGGGGTTCGCGACGTCGAAGACGCCGCCGGGCTGCACCTGGGTCTGGCCCATCCGGCTCGGGTTCTTCATCGGCCGGGGGCGGCGGTGGCGCTTGACGATATTCAGGTTCTCGACGATCACCCGCTGCTCCCTGGGGCGGGACTCGAGAATGCGCCCTTGCTTCCCGCGATCCTTCCCCGAGATGACCTGGACGAGATCGCCCTTCTTGAGTTTCAACGCAGCCATGATCAGAGAACCTCCGGAGCGAGACTGACGATCTTCATGAAGTTCTTCTCCCTGAGCTCGCGCGCGACCGGGCCGAAGATGCGGGTGCCACGCGGGTTCATCTGGGCGTCGATGATCACCGCCGCGTTCTCGTCGAACGCGATCGACGTCCCGTCGTTTCGCGAGAACGGTTTCTTCGTTCGCACGACGACCGCCTTGACGACCTCGCCCTTCTTCACCGCGCCCTGCGGCGTCGCGACCTTGACGGTCCCGACGATGATGTCGCCGACCCGCGCGTAGCGTCGCTTGGAACCGCCGAGGACGCGGATGCACAGGAGTTCACGCGCACCGGTGTTGTCGGCAACGCGCAGGCGTGACTCCTGCTGGATCACTTTGCCGCCTCCAGAATCTCGGCGAGGCGCCAGGTCTTGGTCTTTGAGATCGGGCGCGTCTCGACAATGCGCACGACATCGCCGACGTTCGCGGTGTTCTGCTCGTCGTGAGCGTGGAACTTCGTCGAGTGGCGCACGACCTTCTTGTAGGCAGGGTGCGGCCGCACGGTGTCAACCCGGACCACGACGGTCTTGTCCATGGCGCTCGAAACGACGACGCCTCGGCGCTCCTTCGACTTCCGGCGCTCTCGCTCCGGCTTCGGAAGCCGGACGATCGGCTTGCGCACGCCAGCGGCTTCGGGCGCCTTCTTCGGCCTCGGCTTCTTCTCGGGCTTCTTCTCGACTTTCGGCTTCCTGGGAGCGGCCTTCTTCGGCGCCGGCTTTGGTGGCGTCTCGGCAACGGTTGCGGCCTCCGGTGCCTCGTCTCCCGTCGAGACGTCGACGCTCTCGGACGCGTCTGCGGTTGGCTCCTCGGGCGCGGGCTCCTCTGCCGCCACGGACTCGTCATCGCCCGACGATTGCTCGTCGGCGACGGCCTCCTCCGCTGCTTGCGCCTCGGGCTCGTTCTGCTCTTCTGCCATCTATCTTCTCTCCAATTCCAGCCCGCGCTCCCCCTGGAGCGTCAGGATCCGTGCGATCTCCCGCTTCGTGTGCGTCAGGCGTGCCGTGTTCTCGAGCGCGCCCGTCGCATCCTGGAAGCGGAGGTTGAACAACTCTTCGCGCTGCTCGACGAGCCGCTTGCCGAGGTCATCATCCGACAGCTCGCGAAGCTCTCTCGTCCTCACAGCTCGCCGTCCCGTGTCACGAACTTGGTCTTGATCGGCAGCTTCCGGCCGGCGAGCCTCATCGCTTCCTTCGCGAGCGGCTCCGACACACCCGAGAGCTCGAACATGACCCGTCCGGGCTTGATCACCGCGACCCAATGCTCGGGGGATCCCTTGCCTGAGCCCATCCGCGTCTCGGCCGGCTTCTGGCTCACGGGCTTGTCGGGAAAGACGTTGATCCAGACCTTCCCGCCGCGCTTCATCTTCCGTGTCATCGCCACTCTGGCCGCCTCGAGCTGGCGGTTCGTGATCCAACCGGCTTCGAGCGCCTTGAGACCGTAGTCCCCGAAGTGCACGTTCGTCTGGCCCTTCGAAAGGCCTCTCCGTCGTCCGCGCTGCTGCTTGCGGTACTTGGTCTTCTTCGGGAGCAGCATCAGGTGCTCTCCTCGCTCGTCGTCTCAGGCGTCTCGGGCGCCGGGGTCTCGACGGGCGCATCCGTCGGTGTATCGGCCGGCTGCGTGCCTGCCTCGGGAGCCGGATTCTCGGGCTGCCTCTGACGCGGCTTTCCCTGGCCGCCGCCGCCACGACGGTCCGGCCGGCGGCGCTGCCGCACGGGCCCGAGGCCCTCGCGATCGGCGGGCCCACCGCGACGGCTGCTCTCGCGTGCTGCGCCAAGACCCTCGCGCGGCGCCCCGCCCAGACGCCGTGCCTGGTCCTGGTCGCCGAGCCGTCCCTGCGCACCCGGGCGCTCGCCGATGCCCTCGTACCCGGTCGGCATGATCTCGCCCTTGTTGATCCAGACCTTCACGCCGATGCGCCCGAAGGTCGTCTTCGCCTCGGCAAAGCCGTAGTCGATGTCGGCACGAAGCGTGTGGAGCGGGACCCGACCCTCGGAGTACGTCTCCGAACGAGACATCTCGCCGCCGCCCAGGCGCCCGCCGCACGTGATCTTCACGCCCTGCGCGCCCGAACGGATCGCGGATGCGAGAGAGCGCTTCATCGCGCGACGGAAGCTGACCCTGTTCTGGAGCTGCTCGGCGACCGACTGAGCGACCAGCTTGGCATCCAGCTCCGGACGCTTGATCTCGTTGATGTTGATGTGGACGTTCTTCTGCGTCAGCGCGTGCACCTCTCGGCGGAGCGCGTCGACCTCGGCGCCTGACTTCCCGATCACGATCCCGGGGCGCGCCGTGTAAATATCGATCTTGATCCGCTGCTTGTCCTTCTCGATCAGGATGTCGGACAGGCCGGCGTGGCTCAGCTTGCCGAGGATGTGATCTCGGATCTTCACGTCCTCCATGAGATAGCGCGGGTAGTCCTTCGTCCCCGTGTACCAGTTGGATTTCCAGTCGTGGATGATTCCGACGCGAAGTCCGCCGGGATGAACCTTCTGTCCCATCAGTCCTCCTTCTCGGCGGTCGGATTCTCGGTAGCCGGGCCGTCGTGTTCGCTCTCGGTGCCGGCGTCGGACGGTGCTGTCTCAGGGGTCTCGTCGGAGACTTCGGCAGGGGCAGGCGCGGCAGGCTTCTTCCGGGGCGGGCGCTTCGGCTTCTCCACCGTCTCCGCCGAAGTTTCGGTTCCTTCACTCTTCTTCGCGCGCGAGCGCTTGGGCTTCGGCTGCTCCTCGACCGCGGTCTCCACCGCCTTGACCTCTGCGGCGGCCGGAGTCTTCGGCTTCGCGCGGCGCTGAGGCTTCTGAGGCGCTTCAGGCTCCGCCTTCGCGCGCCTCGTCTTCGTCTTCGTCGGCGCCTCGACGGGCTCGACGGTCGCGAGGCGGATCGTGATGTGACAGGTGCGCTTCTTGATCCGGCCGACACGGCCTCGCGCTCTCGCGCGCCAGCGCTTCAGGGTCGGCCCTGAGCCCACGTACGCCGCGGAGACGTAGAGATCCTCGCCGTTGTAGTCGGGATGTGTCTCGGCATTCGCAACCGCGGAAGCCAACACCTTCCCGACGTCGATGGCGACATCTCGGGTCATGAATGCGAGGGCCGTTCGAGCCTCCGCGACGGGGAGACCTCGGATCTCGGAGACGACGAGCTGCGCCTTGCGCGGCCCGGCCCGGACGTACTTCGCCTCGGCGCGGAACTCTGTGGGGGTCTCGACGCTCGCCATGCCTACCGTTTCTTGACCTGCGTCTTGCGATCGCCGGCGTGGCCGCGGAATGTCCGCGTCGGAGCGAACTCTCCGAGCTTGTGCCCGACCATGGACTCGGTCATGAAGACCGGGACGTGCTTCCGGCCGTCGTGGACCGCGATCGTGTGACCGACCATCTCCGGGAAGACGGTCGACGTCCGCGACCAGGTCTTGATGATCCTCTTGTCGCCGGCCGCGTTCATCGCCTCGATGCGCGACATCAGACGATCCTGTGCGAACGGCCCCTTCTTGCTCGATCTCGACACTCTGTCCCTCTTTCCTAGAGGCTTGGTGTGGGATGGGCGTGCGTCTCGGGAGCCGCCTGCACCAAGGAGCGTGGTTGACTCGATCGGTGGCAAGGCTGGTTGCCTTGGTGCCGATCGAGGCGGCCGTGATCCGCTGTGTGCAGGCCCTCATCCAGACGTGCGTTCATTCCACACCAAGCCTCTCTCTAACGACGCTTCTTGCCGCGGCGGCGACCGCGGACGATCAGCCGGTCGGATTGCTTGTGCTTTCGGCGCGTCCGCTTGCCGAGGGTAGGCACACCCCAAGGCGTGACGGGATGACGGCCACCCTTCGACTTGCCTTCGCCGCCGCCGTGCGGGTGGTCGACCGGGTTCATCGCGGAGCCGCGAACGCCCGGCCGCTTACCGAGCCACCGGCTGCGACCGGCCTTGCCGCTCGAGATGTTCTCGTGGTCGACGTTCCCGACCTGGCCGACCGTCGCTCTGCAGGTTAGAGGCACGCGGCGCATCTCGCCCGACGGAAGCCTGAGCACGGCATAGACCTCGTCCTTCGCTACGAGCTGAATTCCCGATCCGGCGCTGCGTGCGAGCTGACCGCCACGGCCAGGTTGGAGCTCGACGTTGTGCACGAGCGTTCCGGTCGGGATGTTCTCGAGCGGGAGCGCGTTTCCGGGCTTGATATCCGCAGCGGGGCCTGACTCGACGCTCTGGCCGACCTGGAGGCGGGCAGGAGCGAGGATGTAGGACTTCGCGCCGTCGGCGTAGTGGAGCAGCGCGATCCGAGCCGACCGGTTCGGGTCGTACTCGATCGCGGCAACCCTCGCCGGCACGCCGTCCTTGATGCGCTTGAAGTCGATGACCCGGTAGCGGCGCTTGTGCCCGCCGCCCTGGTGGCGTGTGGTGATACGGCCGTATGTATTGCGCCCGCCGGTCTTCTTCAGCGGGGCGAGGAGCGTCTTCTCCGGAGTCGTCTTCGTGACCTCTTCGAAGGTCGAGACGCTTCGGAAGCGGCGGCCGGGGCTGGTCGGCTTGTACTTGCGCAGAGCCATGTACTTAAACCGCCCCCGCCCCTTCGAAGATGTCGATCTTGTCTCCTTCGGCGAGCCGGACAATCGCCTTCTTCCATCCCGGACGGGTGCCGCGGTGGACGCCGCGCCGCTTCGGCTTCGGCTTCACCGTCACGACGTTGACGCTGAGAACCGTCACGTCGAACAACTCCTCGACGGCCTGGCGAATCTGCGTCTTGTGCGCCTTCGAATGCACCTTGAACGAATACTTGCTGTCCTCGATGAGGCTGTAGCTCTTCTCCGAGACAACCGGTGCGAGGAGTACCTGGCGTGGATCGAGGCTCATTGCGCCATCTCCGCCACGCGCGCGAGGGCGCCCTCGGTGAAGAGCAGCGAGCGAGCCCACACCACCGCACCGACCTCGAGGGTTGCCGGGTCGAGAACAAGCACGCCGTCGACGTTGCGAAACGACTTGGCCAGGACATCCTCGTCGGGTTGGGCGACGACGACGACCGGAACCTCCTTCCCCCACTCGGCGAGAAACGCGACCGCGCTTCTGGTTGACGGCGTCTCGACGAACGAGCCTGAGGCGACGACGCCGAGCGATCCCAGCTCTGCGTGATTCGAGAGCGCGCCACGAAGAGCAGCCTTCCGGGCCTTGCGATTCACCTTCAGATCGAACGATCGCGGCCGCGGCGCAAACGCCACGCCGCCCCCAGTCCACTGCGGTGCGCGCGTCGTTCCCGCCCTGGCACGGCCGGTGCCCTTCTGCCGCCACGGCTTGGCCCCACCACCCGAGACCATTCCTCGGGTCTTGGCAGCCTTCGTGCCCGAGCGGCTCGCCGCAGCTTCGGCGCGCACAGCCTCGTGAATGAGATGAGGCTTAACCTCGGCGCCGAAGATCTCCGACCCCAGGTCGACATCCTTGGTGGTCTTCCCGGTCGCGTCGAGAATTGGCGCGCTCGGCATCAGCTCTCCTCCCGAATCACGACGACGCCGTTCTTCGGGCCTGGAACTGCGCCCTTGAGGAGGAGCAGGTTCTGCTCCGGATCACGCTCGACGACGGTCAATCCACGCTGCGTCACCGTGGCGGCGCCCATGTGCCCGGCCATCTTGACGCCCTTGAAGACGCGTGATGGGTAGGCGGACGCGCCAATCGACCCAGGCTTGCGGACGTTGTGCGACCCGTGCGTGACCGGGCCACGGCTGAAGTTGTGCCGCTTGATCGTGCCCTGAAATCCCTTGCCGATCGAGACGCCGGACACCTTGACCTTCTCGCCCGGCTGGAACGCTTCCACCGTCACGGTCTCGCCGGCCGCGAGACCGTGCTCTCCGCGGATCTCGACGAGTCGCCGATGAGGGCCGACCCCGTTCGCCTTCAAGTGCCCAATTTCGGGCTTCGTCAGCTTGCGGTCGGCAACCTCGTCGAACGCGAGCTGTACCGCCTCGTAGCCGTCGGCCTCACGCGTCCGAACGATGACCACGGGGCACGGCCCCGCCTGGATGACGGTCACCGGGGTCAGCGCCCCGGTCTCCTCGTCGAAGACCTGAGTCATGCCGATCTTCCTACCGATGATGCCCTTCATCTCGTCGACCTCAGAGCTTGATCTCGATGTCGATGCCGGCGGGCAGGTCGAGTCGCATCAGGCTGTCGACCGTCTTCGGCGTCGGCGAGTGGATGTCGATCAGGCGCTTGTGCGTACGCACCTCGAACGCCTCGCGTGAGTCCTTGTCCTTGAACGGGCTTCGGATCACCGTGTACACGTTCTTCTCGGTGGGCAGAGGCACAGGACCGGTCACCGTTGCGCCGGTCCGTTGGGCCGTCTCGACGATCTGGCTCGCAGACCGGTCGAGCTGGTTGTGGTCGTAGCCCTTGAGTCGAATGCGGATCTTCTGCTGTGCCAACGCGCTGTGTCCTCGCCCCTACGCGATGATGGTCGTGACGACGCCCGCGCCGACGGTGCGGCCACCCTCGCGGACGGCGAAACGGAGGCCCTGGTCCATGGCGATCGGCTGGATCAGCTCGACCTCCATCTCGGTGTTGTCGCCCGGCATGACCATCTCCTGGCCCTCGGGCAGCTTGATCGAGCCGGTCACGTCGGTCGTGCGGAAATAGAACTGCGGCCGGTAGCCGTTGAAGAACGGCGTGTGGCGGCCGCCCTCGTCCTTCGAGAGCACGTAGACCTCGGCCTTGAAGTGCGTGTGCGGGGTGATCGAGCCCGGCTTTGCGAGCACCTGGCCTCGCTCGACATCTTCGCGCTTGATACCGCGGAGGAGGGCGCCGATGTTGTCGCCGGCC
>JBBQXH010000100.1:0-8552 GCA_038209835.1 Gaiellales bacterium
GCGACGAACGCGACGGCCAGCCCGATCGTCAGGAGAAGGCCGCCGACGTCGAGCGACTCGCCCGCGATCCCCGCCGCGACGGCGACCAGCAGCATCGCGAGGATGTCGTCGATGACCGCTGCGCCGAGGATCGTCCTGCTGGGTCTTGCGAGAGCGCTCCGATCTCGATCAGAACTGCGGACGTGATCCCGACGCTCGTCGCGACCAGGGCCGCGGCAAGGAAGACGGTCGTGTCCGTGTCCTTCCCGAGCGCGAGGCCCGTTCCGAGCCCGCCGGCGAACGGCACTGCGACCCCGAGGAGGCCGACGAGCGCCGATCTTCGCCGCGAGGAGGACGATGAAGAGGTCGAGGAGCGTTGCGGCGACGTTCGTCGCGGCGAGCGGCAGCATTATGACCGCGTGAGTCTGCGCGATCCATCTGTCACGAGCCCGTTCCGCCGAACGGTTCTGCGTTGCCCCGTGACCGTCCGGCCCATTAGGCTAGTTGCGGCCGTCGGGTACGGCCATGTGAAGCGTGCGCAAGAGCCTGATCATCCAGCTCCTTCTGCTAGGCGTCGTCGTCGGCGCCATCTCGGCCGCCGTCGGGTTCCTGATCCCGTGGCTGCCCGAGCTCGGGTCGACGCAGGGCAAGCGAATCGACGACATCTACGTGCTCACCTCGATCATCTGTCTCGCCATCTTCACCGTGGTGGCGGCGGTATCGATCTACACGTTCTTCAAGTTCCGCGCGAAGCCCGACGACTATGAGGACGGGGCCCCGATTCACGGGAACACGGTTCTCGAGGCGGTCTGGACGGCGATCCCGGCGGCGCTTGTCACCATCATCGGCGTGTATAGCGCGGTCGTCCTCGTGAAGAACGAGCACGTCCCCGCCAACGCTCCGGTGATCGAGGTCACGGCACAGCAGTTCGTCTGGAGCTTCACCTATCCGGAGATCGGGGTGACGAGCGGCATCCTGCGGGTGAAGGAGGGCGAGACCTACGAGCTGAAGATGCAGTCGAGGGATGTCATCCACTCCTTCTGGGTCCCGCAATGGCGGGTGAAGCAGGATGTCGTTCCCGGCATCGAGACGACCATCGTCGTGACGCCGACGAAGACGGGGACGTTCCCGATGATCTGCACCGAGCTCTGCGGCCTCGGCCATTCCACGATGCGGACCTCGGCGATCGTCCTCTCGGCGGCCGACTACGACAAGTGGGCCGAGGAGCAGAAGAGCGCCGCCGAAGCGGGCGGGGCCGAGAGCGGCAAGCAGGTGTTCGTCAACGCAGGATGCGGCGGATGTCACATTCTCGCCGACGCGGGTGGTGCGGGCGAAGTCGGTCCGAGCCTCGATAAGGTATTGCCCGAGTTGACCGCCGATCAGATCCGTGAGTCGATCGTCGATCCGAACAAGGTGATCACGCCCAGCTATCAGCCGAATGTGATGCCGGGAGACTACGGCGACACGCTCTCAGACGAGCAGCTCGGCGCGCTCGTCGACTCCCTCGTCTCAACGTCGCAGAAGGGCTAGGAATGGCAGTAGACGTCCTCGAGCACGGTCAGCTGGAGCACCATGAGGTGGCGCCACCCGCCTACCCCGGTGGGATCCGGCGCTTCACGAAGGGCGGCTGGCTGCGCGCACTCTGGACGACGCCGCTCGCGTTCGGCCTCGCGACAGCCCTCGTCTGCGGGATCCGCTGGGGGGCGCACTGGGATCCGGTGTGGGATCTCGCGCCGCTCCTGACCGCCTGGACGATCGTCACGCCGATCGGCTTCCTAATCGGGATGGGCGCCTTCGACTACTGGTTCTACTGGATCTCGGGTCAGCGGACGAGGCCCGAGGATCACTCGGCACATGGCGCCGACTCCTGGCGCGACTACCTACGGATCAACACCGACCACAAGGTGATCGGAGTCCAGTACGTCGTCACGACGTTCAGCTTCTATCTGATCGCCGGCGTCCTGGCGTTGTTCGTGCGCGCCGAGCTCGCCCAGCCCGGTTCGGACTTCGTCAACACGCAGTCCTACAACGGGCTCGTCTCGGCCCACGCCGGGCTGATGATCTTCCTCTTCATCGTCCCGATCTTCGCCGGGTTCGGGAACTACGTCATCCCACTGATGATCGGTGCGCCGGACATGGCTTTCCCGCGCCTGAACGCTCTGTCGTTCTGGATGCTGCCGATCGCCGGGCTCATCATGCTCTGCGGCTTCCTCCTGCCGGGCGGCCAGTTCGCGGCCGGCTGGACGAACTATGCGCCGCTCGCCGAGGTGAACCCCGTCGGAAACATCATGTTCCAGATGGGCGTGCAGTGGGCGGGGGCGTCGTCGATCGCGACGGCGCTCAACTTCCTCGTCACGATCATCACCATGAGGGCGCCGGGGATGACCTTCTGGCGCATGCCGCTGCTCGTCTGGGCGAACTTCACGACCTCGCTGCTCGTCGTGCTGGCAACGCCCTTCCTCGCGGGGTCGCAGTTCATGCTCCTCCTCGACCGGGTTCTCCACACGAACTTCTTCGTCGCGGAGAACGGCGGGTACGTGATCGGATACCAGCACATCTTCTGGTTCTACTCACACCCGGCCGTGTACATCATGATCTTGCCCGGCTTCGGGATCATCTCCGAGATCATCGCCGTGTTCTCGCGGAAACCCGTGTTCGGCTACCGCTTGATGGCGCTGTCGCTCGTGGCGATCCTGATCCTCGGCTTCTCGGTCTGGGCTCACCACATGTTCGTGGCGGGCATGGCGCCCTGGCTTCGGATTCCGATGATGATCACGACGCTGCTGATCGCCGTCCCGACGGGCATCAAGGTGTTCAGCTGGCTCGCGACCATGTGGGAGGGGCGCATCCACTTCAGGACGCCCATGCTCTTCGCGATCGGCTTCATCTCGATGTTCGTCATCGGTGGCCTGTCCGGCATCTACCTCGGGTCAGTCCCGATCGACATTCACGCGAGCGACACGTACTTCATCGTCGCCCACATCCACTACGTCCTCTTCGGCGGCTCCGTGTTCACCATTTTCGCCGGAGCGTATTTCTGGTTCCCGAAGATGACCGGCCGGATGTACAACGAAAGACTCGGGAAGATCCATTTCTGGACGACATTCGTGGCCTTCAACGTCACGTTCTTCCCCATGCACTACGTGGGTCTGCAGGGAATGCCGAGGCGTGTCGCGGATTACGCGCCGCAGTTCGCCGACTGGAACATGGTCAGCTCGATCGGAGCGTTCGCGCTCGGTGCGTCGACCATGCTCTTCATCTACAACGTCGTCGTGAGCTGGAACCGTGGCGAGCCTGCCCCGTCCAACCCCTGGCGTTCGATGACGATCGAGTGGCAACTCCCGTCGCCGCCGTCGAAGTTCAACTTCGACGAGATTCCGCAGGTCGTTGGCGGGCCGTACGAATACGGCGTGCCGGGCGCACGGCACGCGGTCTTCCAGGGAACCGGCGTCGAGGTGAAAGAGCCCGAGAAGGTCGGAGCGCATTGACCGAGCCCCGGCACATCCTGGTCGTCGCAAACGAGACGGTCGCCGGAAAGACCCTGCTCGATGTTCTTCGCGAGCGGGCGGCGCAGGGCCCGATCAGGGTAACGGTGATCTGCCCCCAGAACGAGCCGAGGGCGGGGTACGTCGTCTATGAGGGAAGCCGGGCGTCGGCCGCCGATCGGCGGCTGCGACGAACGCTCGATCTCCTGCACCGGGAAGGAATCGCTGCTCGCGGCGCCGTGGTCGATCCGGATCCGCTCCAGGCGCTTCGGGACGCGCTCTACCAGTATCGACCGGACGAGGTCATCGTCTCGACGCACCCACTCGAACGATCGGGCTGGCTTCGCAAGAATTTCATCGAGCGTGCCCGGAAGGTGTCGAACGTTCCGGTCGAGCACGTCGTCGTCGACTTCGATTCGGCGCGGGAGCTCGCCCACGTGCTCGTGCTCGCCAACCAGACGATCGTCGACGAGAGTCTGATGGCGGCGATCTCCGAGCGCGCCGCCCAGTCTCCGACCCACTTTACCCTCGTCGCTCCTTCGGACGAGCCCGGTGCGGAGCGCCGGCTGAAGACCGCGCTCGCGAAGCTCGACGAGGCGGGCCTCGACGTCTCCGGACACCTGGGCGATCCCGATCCCTTCACGGCTGCGCTCAACGCGCTCCATGACGAGCCGATCGACGAGATCGTCGTCTCGACCTTCCCGACGACCAGCTCGGGGTGGCTTCGCCGCGACCTGGTCGGCCGGCTGAGGGGCGCGACGAAACTGCCGGTGAAGCACATCGTCGCCGGCGGCAGGCCGGCCGAGGCGCCGGCATGAGTGCGATCGCCGAGCCGCGTCTAGGCGGCCACGACGATCATCACCCGCCGGTTGCGCACGCGAGCTCTCGCGTTAACGCGTCGCTCCTCGGCATCTATCTGTTCCTCGCGTCGGAGGCGATGCTCTTCGGCTCCTTCTTCGCGGCGTACTTCTTCGCGCGCGTCGCAGCCAAGCCCGAGACCTGGCCGCCGGAGCCCTACCACCTTCCCGTCTTCCTCGCGGGCGTCAACACGATCATCCTCGTGACGTCGAGCTTCACCGTCCACTGGGCGTTGCACTCGATCAAGACAAACCATCGCACGGGGCTGATCGCGGGCCTGGGCCTCACCATGGGTCTCGGCCTCACGTTCCTGCTCATCCAGATCACCGAGTACCTGCGGATCGGTTTCAGCCCTCGCGACCTCGCCTTCGGCTCGACGTTCTACGGGCTCACCGGCCTGCACGGGCTCCACGTCTTCGTCGGGCTCTGCCTGCTCGCGATCGCGTTCTGGCGGGCGGTGCGCGGCCAGTACTCGCCGGAGAAGCACCTGGGTGTCGAGATCCCGGGCATCTACTGGCATTTCGTCGACGTCATGTGGATCGTGGTCTACGTGACCGTCTACGTGATCTAAGCGCCCCCGGTCGGCCGCCGCCTGCGGTCTGCGCCGCATGCGCATCGAGACCCACAAACGTCTTAGAACTCCTAACAGATTGATCTTTCAAGGCTGTGCGTACGCCGCCGTGGGTGGTCCGAACCAGTTGGTTAGCGCGTCAGTGAGTCCGAGGTGGGTTCGGTCTCCGACCCAGGTGACGTATCCGTCGGGCCGAATCAACACGGCAGTGGGCGCGGTGACCGCGCCAAGCGTCGGAAGCTCCCAGAGGCCTACGTATTGGGCGTCGACCAGCTGGACCCGGTCCGCCCACGGAGTGATGTCGAGGGGGCCGGGCTCACCGAGGTTGAGGAGCACCGGTCGGGCATCGTGCAGCAGGGTGAAGACCCGCAGCGGGCCGTTGGCGGTAACCAGGTCGAGGTCGGGCATGCGGCGCCCGAGCAGCGGGTGTCCCTCGCCCAGGTCGTAATGAATGTCCAGGCCAGACATCATCGCGGCGAACCGTTTGCGAGGCTCGTCCATGCCCAGCAGCTCGGACATGGTGTCGCGCAAGGCGTCGATACGGTCGTCGCTGCGAAGGAGCGGGATCTGCGCCATCGTGTTGCGCAGGACGCGGGCAGCGACCGGGTGGCGCTCGGCATGGTAGGTGTCCAGGAAGCTTTCCGGCGATGTCCGGCTGACCACCTGGGCCAGCTTCCAGCCCAGATTCACCGCATCCTGCACACCGATGTTGAGGCCCTGTCCGCCCACTGGGTAATGCACGTGTGCGGCGTCGCCGGCCAGCAGCACCCGTCTGTCGCGGTAGGCCGCGGCCTGCCGGGTCATGTCGGTGAACCGGGAGATCCAGGTGGGACTGTGGATCCCGTAATCGGTTCCGTACAGGGCGATGAGCGCCTCGCTGAGATCGCCCAGGGTGGGCTCGCTGGCGGGTCCGACGTGCTGTTCGGTCACAAGGACCCGCACCGGCCCACCGTCCTCCATCCGAGAGAGGCCTTGGGCGCCACGAGTGTCGCGGCGCATGCCCCATTCGGGCTCCTCGGCCATCTCGACCTCGGCGATCAGGGAGCTCGTTGTCGGATCCCACCCGGGGAACTCGATACCGGCTGCCTTGCGGATCAGGCTCCGTCCTCCGTCGCACCCGACGAGATACTCCGCCCGCAGCGACTGACCGTCGGAGAGTTCGACGTCGACGCCGGTGTCGTCCTGCGCGAGACCCGTCACCTCACGCCCGCGATAGATCGGCACCGCCAGCTCGTCGACCCAGCCGGCCAGGATGCGCTCGATGTGGTTCTGCCACAGCCCGAGCCCGTAGTTGTGCCGGGTGGGAAAGTCGCTGATGTCCAAGGGCATCCAGGCGAACCCCCCGACCTGCACCACGTGCCCCTGCGAGAGGAACCGATCCGCGATTCCACGCTGATCGAGGACCTCGATGGTGCGAGAGTGCAGGCCGCCTGCGCGCGAGCCGGCGAGGTCCTGGCTCGCGCGCCGCTCGACGATGGCGACGTCGACCCCCGCCAACGCCAACTCGCCCGCCAACATCAGCCCCGTCGGACCCCCTCCGGCGATCACCACCGCATGCCCGGTCATCGCCACACTCCGGCACGAAACGTCGAGAACAGCACGCGCATTTCACTCCTCCGCTTCCGTAGGTTCTGGCCTGTGGCGGGTGATTATGCGGCGCGACCGGGGGCCTCATGAAGGCCTCTCGTACGGTGTAAAATGGGAGTGTAGGGGGTAACCGCCTTTCCCTTATAAGCAGCGCCCAGCGGCCTGCTACGCTCGCGTCGGAAGGAGTCGCGACGCGAAACCCCGTCAGGACCGAAGCGGAGGCGTTCAGTTTCACGCTCATCATCGCGGCGATCGGGCTCGCCGTCGGGATCGCGGCCTGGCTCGGAGGCGCGTGGGTGGCGCTCGGCGTGTTCCTCGCCCTCGCGCTCGGCGTCTTCCTCGGCTTCTATCTCCGGAGTGAGCCCGAGATTCGGGAGCCGGCAATCTGGGAGCGCAGTTCCTCAGGTGCTGAGAAGCGCCGCATCCTGGTCGTCGCGAACGAGACGTGCACCGGCAGGACGCTGCTCGAGGAGATCGGATACCGCACTCGCGGTTACGACGCCGATATCCTCGTCGTCGCGCCGGCCCTCAGCTCGCAGCTGCGCTACTGGGTGTCGGATGTCGACGGCGGCAGGGCGGTCGCGCGGGAGCGGCTCGACGCGTCCCTTGCTGCACTCGCAACGGTCGGCGTTCGGGCGCGAGGGGAGGTCGGGGACGCCGACCCTCTCCAGGCGATCGAGGATGCCCTGCGAACCTTCGGGGCGAACGAGATCATCATCTCGACGCACCCGCCGGGGAAGTCGAACTGGCTCGAGCGAGACGTCGTGACACACGCGAGGGAGCGCTTCGGCGTGCCGATCACTCACGTCGTCGTCGACCTCGAGCGCGACTCGCTCCGCTCGGCGTAGGCCGCTGGTCTACTGGCCGGCGTTCTGCGAGACGTAGTCCGCGACGGTCTTGATCTGCTCCTCGCTGAGCCTGTCCTTGAAGGATGGCATCACGCCCTTGCCGTTCGTGACGCGGTCGATCACGAGCGCGGCGGGAGGCTTCGCGTCGTCGAGGTTCGGGCCGATATTGCCGTCCGTGCCTGCGGCGGCCAGCGTATGGCAGCCCCCACAACCGGCCTCGGTGAAGATCCCCTTGCCATCCGTGGCCGTGACCTTGCCTGCGTCGGCCGACGGCTTGCAGGCGGGATCAGCCTCGTTCCCGGCGCATTTTGCGACGAAGTAGGCGACGTCGTTCGCGTCGTCGCCCTCGACGAGGTCGGCCGGCATGCCAAGGCCGATGCCCGGATAGGCGATCTGCTGACGCACGACCTGTTCGAAGGTCACCTGGCTGAACCCCTGCTCTCGACTTCCGCGAAACGCGTCGTCGAGGTTCACGCCGATCGTTCCGGTCGACCCGGCCGCGATGAGCGTGTGGCACGACGCGCAGGACTGCTGGCCGTTCCAGCCCTTGATGAAGATCTCTCGGCCGTTCGAAAGGTCCTGGCCTTGCGTCACGCCAGGCCCCGCGCTTCCTCCACATCCACCAACGACCACAGCTACCACGATCACCGCGAGCGGCAGGAACCAGCGCATCGAGCGAGTCTAACCCTGGGCGTCTAGCTGTTGCTCGAGGGAGGCGATCTGATCCTTAGCGAACTTCACATTGGGATCGTCCGGGGCGAGCTCGACGAACTTCTTGAACGCCGTGAGGGCCACATCGGTCTGTCCTGCCGCCGCAGCGGCCTGGCCCAGCTGGATGTAGCCGGTCGGGTCATTCGGCTTCGCCAGCGTGACCTTCTTGAAGGCCGCGGTCTCCTTCGCGTAGAGGTCGAGGGCCTCCTGATTGGCATCTGCCGCCTCTGCCGCCAGTTGCCGCTGAATCGCCTCGTCGATCGGGCCTGATCCGAGCGCGCCGAGGAACCCTGTGGTGCCCGGGAAGCTGAACGCCTGCTGCGCGAACGTGCCGCTCAACGACAGGCTCTGGAGGTTGCTGGAGCGCGTCGCAGCGTCGCGAGCCTGCGCATCGTAGAACCCTGCGAGCTGGCTTGCGGCCGTCGTGTCGCCCGGCTTCAGCTTCAACAGGCTCTCGAGCGTCGCGGCCGCTGCCTTCGGCTGGCCACCCGCTTGCTGGGCGGTCGCGAGATC
>JBBQXH010000101.1:0-8551 GCA_038209835.1 Gaiellales bacterium
AGCTCGAGCGCTTCGTTCACGCGCGCTCCTCGCCGGCGACGGCTCCCGCCGGGCGGAGCCCGGCTCCGCCGCCTGGCGCCGCTGCGGGCACGGTGCCGTCCGGGCCCGGGTTACCCACACTGTGCCCTCCGGCCCCGTGCCCCCAGCGACACCCGAGGAACGCGCGGGCGTTGGGGGTTGCTGCAGGACGTCTCACGAGAACACGACGAGTGGGTCGACGGCCATCGCCACGAACAGCAGCGCCAGGTAGGAGAGCGAGTAGGTGAAGAGCGTCTTCGCTCTGGCCGGGGTCGTCTCACGGTAGAGCTGGAGCGCGAGCCAGAGGAACGTCGCGCCGAGAGCGATCGCGGCGCCGAGGTAGAGCCACCCGAAGTCGCCGAAGGCGAATGGCAGGATCGTGATCGCGATCAGCAGGACGCTGTAGCGGAGGATCGAGATCGCCGTCCGGCGCTCGCCCAGCACGACAGGGAGCATCGGTACGTTGGCCGCTTCGTAGTCGCGCCGGATGAGCAGTGCGAGCGCCCAGAAGTGCGGGGGCGTCCAGTAGAACACGATCAGGAAGAGGAAGAGCGCGGGCAGTGCGAGGTTCCCGGTTGCCGCGGCCCAGCCGACGACCGCCGGAATTGCCCCCGCAGCTCCTCCGATCACGATGTTCTGCGGCGTCGTGCGCTTGAGGTAGCGCGTGTAGACAATCACGTAGAAGAGGTTGCCGAAGACGGCGAGCAGCGCCGCGAGCACGTTCGCGAAGCTCGCGAGCACGACGAACGAGAACGCCGAGAGCGCGAGTCCGAACTCGAGCGCGCGCTCGGGTGACACGCGGCCAGTCGCGACAGGCCGCCGGTCGGTGCGGCTCATGTACTGGTCGATATCCCGGTCGAGGACGTGGTTCAGCGCCGATGCGCCACCGCAGGCGAGCGCGAGCCCGCCGAGGACGGTGGCGAGGAGGCCGACCGACGGGTGGCCTTTCGCTCCGACGAATACGCCTCCCACGGCCGTCAGGAGCAGGAGCACCATGATTCGCGGCTTCGTCAGCGTGACGTAGTCGCGCCACGGGAAGGGGCGCAGGCTGCCGACCCCACCTCGAACGGTGAAGCCGCACGTGATCGCGGCCGCGGCCAGCGAGAGCGCACCGAGCGCGACATGAAGGGCTGCGAGCCACGCCGCGTCGGTGAGCGCGACCAGGCCCCCAAGCGCGATCTGCGCCACGAAGAGCCCGAGAGCGGCCAGTGACGCCCCGACGAGGAGCCTCTGGTCGCGGTGTCCGAACCAGACCGAAGCGGCGACTCCGAGGGTGAGCGCGAGGGTGCCGAGAACGGCCGCCTCGTGCGAGCGCGCCCACTCCCCCGTGGCCACGACGACCGCGGTGCCGATGACCGCCGCGAGAGCGGTCGTCCGAAGCCAGGGGCCTGGAGCCGGGTGGTTCTCAGCCACGCTCGGCAATCTGTTCCTTCAGGCGGAGCCGGAGATCGCGAAGGGGCCGATGGCTCGTCACGTAGGGGACGGTGTCGAAGTTGTGGGCCGGCGGAGGCGAGGGCACGTACCACTCCAGCGTATCTGCCTGCCATGGGTCGTTCCCGACTCGGACACCGGTCCGCCAGTGCTTGATGATGTTGACGAAGATCAGGAGGATCGCGAGGCCCATCAGGAAGGCGCCGATCGTCGAGATCAGGTTGTAGGCCTCCCAGACGCCGCCGTGGTCATAGGTGTAGACGCGGCGGGGCATCCCGAGCAGCCCCAGCATGTGCTGCGGGATGAACGTGACGTTGAACCCGATGAACATGAGCCAGAAGCTGATCTTCCCGAGGCGCTCGTCGTACATGCGACCGGACATCTTCGGGAACCAGTAGAAGAGCCCGCCGAAGATGGCGAAGACCATCCCGCCGAACAGCGTGTAGTGGAAGTGAGCCACGACGTAGTAGCTGTCGTGAACCTGGTAGTCGACCGGATAGACCGCTACGACGATGCCAGAGAGCCCGCCGACGATGAAGATCGCGATCGTCCCGAGCACGTACAGCATCGGCGTCTGGAACGTGATGTTGCCGCGCCACAGCGTTGCGATCCAGTTCAGCACCTTGACGCCGGTCGGAATCGCAACGAGAACCGACGCGATCATGAACCAGGTATTCAGCCCGGTGCCGAGGCCGACCGTGAACATGTGGTGACCCCACACGAGCATTGAGATGAAGGCGATCCCGAGACTCGAGAACGCCACGGCCCGGTAGCCGAAGATCGGCTTGCGGGCGAACACCGGGATGATCTCGGAGATGATTCCGAACGCCGGCAGCACGAGGATGTAAACCTCCGGGTGGCCGAAGAACCAGAAGAGATGCTGGTAGAGAACGGCGCTGCCGCCACCCGCCGGCTCAAAGAAGTTCGTCCCGGCCTGGCGGTCGAGGAGCAGGAGGAGCAGCGCTCCCGCGATCACCGGCACCGCGAAGAGAATGAGGAGCGCCTGCGCGAAGACCGCCCACGCAAAGAGCGGGATCCGCGTCCAGGTCATCCCGGGCGAGCGCATCCGGGCGATCGTCACCAGGAAGTTGATCGCTCCGAGGATCGAGGAGATGCCCGCGAGGTGGAGGCCGAGAATCCAGAGGTCCTGTCCGATCTCAGGGCTGTAGTTCGGCCCGGACAGAGGGGTGTACGACGTCCAGCCGGCGCTCGCGGGGCCGCCGTTGGCGCCGAAGCTTCCGAAGAGGACGAGCGCGCTGAAGATGTAGATCCACAGGGAGAGCGCGTTCAGACGCGGAAACGCCATGTCCTTGGCGCCCACCATCAGGGGGACGAGGTAGTTGGCGAAACCGGCTAGGACCGGCATGGCGAAGATGAAGATCATGATCGTGCCGTGCATCGTCACGACGCCGTTGTAGGAGTTCTGCGTCAGAACGTCCGCGTTCGCCTGCGCGAGCTGGCTGCGCATGAGGAGGGCCATGATCCCGCCGGCGATGAAGAAGAGAAAGGCGCTCCAGATGTAGAGGAGACCGATTCGCTTGTGGTCGACCGTGGTCAGCCACTGCATCAACGGCCCGTCTTTCCAGCCGGGGGAGACTGTTTCAGCCGTGGCTCTTACGGCCACCTCATCCTCCTTGCCCGGTCGACGTTGCGGCCGGCGCCGGCGCGAGCTTCGCCTGCTGCAGGTACGCGAGGAGAGCGTTCAGCTGCGCGTCGCGCCAACCCTCGCCGACGGCGGGCATGTATCCGGGGAGGGTCTCCCCGTTCTGCCCCTTGTTCAGCAGCTGATACAGCCCGTCCCGGTCGGCGAGGAGCGAGTTGCCTGCGATCGGCGGGCCAT
Organism: Gaiellales bacterium; assembly: GCA_038209835.1. Lineage (GTDB taxonomy): Bacteria > Actinomycetota > Thermoleophilia > Gaiellales > Gaiellaceae > JBBQXH01. Next base: position 3,290 of record JBBQXH010000101.1, read on the forward strand.
AGTTGCCCTGGCCGTCGAGACCGTGGCATTTCGCGCAGACGCCTTCCCACGTCTGCCTCCCCAGCTCGATACCGGCAGCGGACGTCGGGTCGCGCTGCCCCGTCGCCGTCGCCGCAACCCAACGGTCGTACTCCGGCTGCGGGATCACCTCCACGCTCGTGTACATGACCGCGTGCTGCACGCCGCAGAGCTCCGCGCACTGGCCCCGGTAGGTTCCCACGTCGAGCGGCGTGAAGTCGAGCGTGTTCGTCTTTCCGGGGATGGCGTCGCGCTTCCCGGTGATCTGCGGCACCCACCAGCTGTGAATCACGTCGGCGCCGTTCAGCACGAGCCGGACGGGACGGTCCACCGGGAGTCGCAGCGTGTCGACGGTCACGGCGCCGTTCGGGTAGGTGTACTCCCAGTAGAACTGGTGCCCCACGACGTTGACGACGAGCGGGTCCGAGCTCGCGTTCTCGTCGGCATTCACCGCCGGCACCTTGATGATCGTCACGATGACGATCGCAGCGAGGATCAGCGCCGGGATCGCTGTCCAGATGATCTCGAGACGGGTGTTGCCATGAACCTGCGGGCCCTCTACGTCGGATGTGCCCGGCCGGCGGCGGTACCGCAGGATGAAGACGACCAGCGTTCCCTCGACGATCAGAAAGATCGCTGCGGTGATCCCGATGACCAGCCAGTAGAGCTGGTTGATGGCGCTCCCGCTCTTGGTCACGGAGTCGGGAGGTGCGATGCCGCCGTTTCCCGCCCACGCACCTGCGGCGGCGATGAGGGTCACCGCGACGCAAGCGGCGACCAGGGCGAATGTCCTTGGGCGCATCGTCCGCGATTCTATGCTCCATGCGGGCGTTGCAGCTACTTCGAGGCGACCGTAGCGAGCATGTTGCGGTCTACGATGACCGCGTGAGCGACGCCTGGCTCGTACCTCTTCCCGCCGGGGCCGAGGAGCCGTTCGAGGTCTACATCAACGGCGTCCAGCAGCGACGGGGGATCGACTACGGCGTCGAGGGCCGGTACCTGCGATTCCTGAAGCCGCTCGCGCAGGAGGGACGTCTTGGGTTCTGGCGCTGGACCAGCATCTTTCTCGGAATCGCCGGGACGTACCGCAAGAACGATTCGGTCGACGTCGTGTACATGGTCGACGGGCGCCGGGTCGTGGCCGCCGCCCTGCCAATCATCGCGCCGGACGATCACTAGGGAGCACTGAGGACGATGACAGGGATCTCCCGTGTCGTTCGTTGCCGATAATCGTCATAGGCGGGATACATCTCGACGAGTCTCGTCCAGAGTCGCGCACGCTCGTCGCCGGCGGCCTCACGCGCAACAACGGCGCGGTGCTCGCGCCCGATCTGGACGTCGGCGCTCGCGTCCGCGCGGAGGTTGAGGATCCATGCGGGATCTCTGGGAGCGCCGCCGGCAGATCCGACCACCACGAGGCCGGGCTCGGCGCTCAAGTAGAGGAGCGGCGTCGTGCGCCGCTGTCCCGTCTTTCGCCCGGTGGTCGTCAGGAGCAGGATGGGCGCTCCCCTGATGCTGCTCCCCAACCTCCCGCCGGTCCTCTGATAGACGAGCCGGTTCAGCGGGACGAAGAGGCGGAACAGGTAGCGCATCGCGCGCTCCATCCTCGAGAGGCTATCCGGTGAGGAGCAGAGGTGAGTCGCCTCACCTCTGAAAGATCTACAAGATAGGTCACATGCCGAACGTCTATCTCGCCCGACGGGTCATGCCCCGCGTCGTCTCCGAGCTCGAGTCGTCCTTCGATCTCACCGTTCACGACGCGGAGTCGCCTCCCGCGCGGGACGAGTTGCTCGTGGCGAGCGCGGGCATGGACGGCCTGCTGGTGATGCCCGGCGATCCGGTCGACGACGAGCTGCTCGACGCCGCGGGCGCGCAGCTCAGGGTTGTCGCCAATCACGCTGTCGGGTACGACAACGTCGATCTGGAAGCGGTGACCCGCCGCGGCGTCGTCGTGACGAACACGCCGGGGGTGCTCACGCACGCGACGGCGGAGCTCACGATGACGCTGATCCTCGACTTGGTGCGACGGGTGACCGAAGGCGATCGCTTCCTCAGGCGGGGAACGCCGTGGGTCTGGTCGCCGACCTTCATGCTCGGAAGCGGGCTTGCCGGCCGCACGCTCGGCATCGTCGGCCTGGGGCGTATCGGCCGAGAGGTGTCATGTCTGGCCGAGGCCTTCGACATGCGCGTCGTCTATTCGAGCCGCAGGCCGGTGGCCGACGTGCCATACGACCGTATCGAGCTCGACGAGCTACTCGCTCAGGCGGATGTCGTCAGCCTCCACTGTCCACTGACTCCCGAGACGCGCCATCTCATCGGGGCAGCGGCGCTGGGAGCGATGAAGACGAGCGCGGTGCTGGTGAACACGACGCGCGGGCCGGTCGTCGACGAGGCAGCGCTCGCCGAGGCTCTTCGGGAGGGCGTGATCGCCGGGGCAGCGCTCGACGTCTACGAGCGCGAGCCGGAGGTGCACCCGGGCCTCCTCGCCCTCGAGAACGTCGTGCTCGCTCCGCACTTCGGGAGCGCGACGGCCGAGACTCGTGAGGCGATGGGCATGCTCTGCGTCGAGGGGCTCCGCGCCGTCCTGCTCGAGAATCGCTGCCCTGGGAACGCGCTCAACCCCGAGGCGTTCGAGGGGCGAGGATGAGCCTTGCCCCGGAGGTCGTCGCGCGAGTCGAGGCTGCTCTCGGCCGCGGCGGCGTCATCTCGGAGCCCGAGCAGCTGCGCACGTACGAGTGCGACGGACTCACCGGGCGTCGCGTCGTTCCCGCCCTCGTGACGCTTCCTCGCTCGACCGCCGAGGTTCAGGCCGTCGTCAGGATCTGCCACGAGCATGGGATCCCGTTCGTCGCCCGTGGGGCCGGCACAGGACTCTCGGGCGGAGCGGTGCCACATGCCGACGGCGTCGTGATCTCGCTCGCCAGGATGAACCGCATCGTCGAGATCGATCTCGAGAGCGGTCGGGTGACGGTCGAGCCCGGCGTCACGAACCTGGCGGTCACGCAGGCGGTCGCGGCACACGGCTTCTACTACGCGCCTGATCCGTCGAGCCAGCAGGTCTGCACGATCGGGGGAAACGTCGCCGAGAACTCGGGCGGCGCCCACTGCCTGAAGCACGGATTCACCGTCACGCACGTGACCGGGCTCGAGGTCGTGCTCCCCGACGGCGAGGTTGTGTACCTCGGCGGAAAGGGGCTCGACAACGACGGGATCGACGTCATGGGCGTTTTCATCGGATCGGAGGGAACCCTCGGAATCGCAACGCGGATGACGCTCAGGATCCTGCGGCTGCCCGAGTCGGTGCGGACACTCCTCGCGGGCTTCGACTCGACGAGCCAGGCGGGCGCCGCCGTGTCCGAGGTGATCTCTGCCGGGATCCTCGCCGGGGCGATGGAGATCATGGACCGCCTGACCCTCGAAGCTGCCGAGGCCGCCGTGCATCCCGGCTACCCGGACTGCGGCGCGATCCTCATCGTCGAGCTCGACGGAAACGCGATTCAGGTGGAGGACGACCTTGCCCGGGTCGAGGAGATCTGTCGCGATGGCGGCGCGACGACCACCCGCATCGCAGCCGACGATGTCGAGCGCGCGCTCTTCTGGAAGGGCCGGAAGGCTGCCTTCGCGGCGATGGGGCGGGTCAGCCACGACTACTACGTCCAGGACGGGGTCGTGCCGCGGACGAAGCTCCACGAGGTACTCGACCGGATCGGCGAGCTCGAGCGCGAGTACGGCCTTCGCGTCGGCAACGTGTTTCACGCGGGAGACGGCAACCTCCATCCGCTGGTGCTCTACGACCGCCGCAACGACGGCGAGCCCCAGAAGGCGAAAGAGCTGGCCGAGGCGATCCTCGAGGCCTGCATGGACGTGGGCGGCTCGCTGACCGGCGAGCACGGGATCGGCACGGACAAAGCGTGCCGGATGCCACTCATGTTCTCCGAGACCGATCTCGCGGTGATGCAGCGCCTCCGGCAGGCCTTCGATCCAGAGAGTCTCTGCAATCCCGGAAAGATCTTCCCGACCCCGCGCCTCTGCGGCGAGGTTCCCGGCCCTTATCGCGTCCACCCGCTGGAGCTCGCCGGTCTTGCCGACCGTTTCTGAGCCCGCGAGCGTCGACGAGGCGGCGGCCGTCCTCGCGGAGGCCTCGGCCCGCGGGGCGTCGGTGTCGATCGGACGGGAAGACGGCGATGTCGTGCTCTCGACGCGAAGTCTCGGGCGTATGCTCGAGCACGAAGCTGGGGATCTGACGGCGACCGTCGAAGCCGGCATCCGCCTCTCCAAGCTCAACGCACGCCTGGCCCAGGCCGGTCAGATGCTGGCCCTCGACCCGCCGGGCGATCCCACCGTGGGCGCCTGCGTCGCCGCGAACCTCACCGGCCCGCGCCGCCATCGCTACGGCGGCCCCAGAGACCTCGTCCTCGGCGCGACCGTCGTGCTCGCCGACGGCACGGTCGCCAGCGCCGGCGGCAAGGTCGTGAAGAACGTCGCCGGCTACGACCTCGGCAAGCTCTTTTGCGGATCCCACGGGAGGCTCGGGCTTCTCGTGCGACTCAGCCTGCGCCTTCATCCCCTGCCAGCCGCGACGCGGACGCTCGTCGCCACCGCGGACGACCTCGACGAGGTGTACCGGCTGACCCAGCTTCTGCATTTCTCGTCGCTCGTTCCGAGCGCGGCGGACGTGCTCTGGGAGGGTCAGGGCTCGCGCCTGCCGATCATGTTCGAGGGATCGCAGCGAGCGGTCGCGGATCAAGTCGATCGCGCTCGGGAGCTGCTCGGGGGCGAGGAGGGCGATGCCCGGGTGTGGGAGGAGTCGAGAGCCCGCCAGGGAGCCGCACGCGCCCGGCTCTCGTTTCCGCCGCGCGGGCTCGTCCAGACGCTCGCAGGCGTGGGCGAGGCCGTGATCCGCCCTGCAGCCGGGTCGGCGTACGTTCCTGATCCGGTGCCCGAACAGGCCGAGGCGGGCGCGCTCCTGCTTGCGGAGCGAATCCGCAAGACCTTCGACCCCCAGGCAGTGCTCGTCTGATGGACAAGTCGCTTATCGGCGAGTGCGTCCACTGCGGGTTCTGCCTGCCGACCTGTCCGACGTACGTTCTCTGGAACGAGGAGATGGATTCCCCGCGAGGGCGGATCTATCTGATGGAGGGGCTCGTCGACGGGACGATCCAGCTCTCCCCGACGGTCATCGAGCACTTCGACCGTTGCCTCGGCTGCATGGCCTGCGTGACCGCGTGCCCATCGGGCGTGAAG
>JBBQXH010000102.1:0-8535 GCA_038209835.1 Gaiellales bacterium
GCTCGCGCTCCTCGCCGCCGCCGACACCTTCAGCGGCGAACGCGAGCGCGGGACCCTCGAGAGCCTGCTCCTCACGCCCGCCTCGAGGCTTCAGCTGACCGGAGGGAAGCTGCTTGCCGCGCTGTCGCTCTGGCTCGGGGCGTTCGCGGTGACGATCCCCTACGTCTGGTTCCTCGGCCGAGGTGTCGGGGTGACCGGCGACGCGCTCGCCGCCGGCCTCCTGGTCGGCACTCTCCTCGCGATCTTCCTCGCATCCCTCGGAATGATCATCAGCATCTTCACCAGCTCGAATCGCGTGAGCCTGTCGGTGAGCCTCCTGCTGCTACTCGCGCTCTTCGCGCCGACCCAACTGCCCGCCGGAGCCCAGCAAGGCTGGGGCGAGCATCTCCTGTATTTCATCCCGGTCACCGCCGGCGAGCGGTACATCAGCAAGATCGTCGTCGACGGCCACCCGTGGAGTCAGGACCTCACCTGGCTCATCTCCCCGCTGGTCGCCGCGGTCGTCTTCGCTCTCGCAGCCCTCATCGTCGGCAGCCGGTTCGTCCAGCTGCGAGGACGAGCCTGATGGCTCTCGGCCGAGCCCTCGCACACAGCTTCGCAGCGGTCGTCGTGGCGCTCACGCTCGCGTCGGGGGCGGCCGGCGCCGGCGCGGTTCCCGTCACTGTGACGGCCAAGCCCACCCAGATCTCGACCCAGCTCGGTGACTCGTTCGTCTTCGAGACGACGATTACGAATCCCACGGGGTCGGAGACCGAGGCTCTCATCGCCCACCTCAACCTGCTCAGCCTGCGCAACGACGTTTACGTCGATCCCGAGGACTGGTCGCCGAACCGAACCCGCTACATCGGGACGATCCCGGCCGGCCAGTCGCGAACGCTCACCTGGAAGCTGAAGGCGGTGAACGGCGGGAGTCTCGCCGCCTACGTCGCCGTGCTGCAGGAGGCGAGCCCCACCTTGCCGCCCGCAACGAGCCAGGCAATCCAGATCGACATCGCGACTCGCGACACGCTGAACGCCGGCGGGATCCTTCCCCTCGCGCTCGGCATCCCCGCAGCGCTTGCGCTGGTGGCCGGAGGCATCCGGATCACGCGCCGACGCCAGTAGCCGAGGGAGCGGCGTCCGTTCGATGGAGCTAGGCGGGCTCGAACCGCCGACCTCCTGGGTGCGATCCAGGCGCTCTCCCAACTGAGCTATAGCCCCGCGCGTGGCATTCTAGCCGAGGTCCAGGCCTATCCTTTGGCGTGCTCCACGACCTCTACGGCGGTTTCTCCTGGGCTGACGCCGGAGACAAGACGATCCGCACGGTCGCGGTCTACCTGGGGATCTACGTGCTCCTGCGCCTGGCCGGGAAACGCCAGCTCGCGCAGCTCTCGACCTTCGACTTCGTCGTCGTCCTACTCCTCTCGAACGTCGTGCAGAACGCGATCATCGGACAGGACGACTCGCTGGTCGGCGGGTTGTTCGGCGCTGCCGTCCTCATCCTCATCAACTTCGCCGTCGTCTTCTTCGTCTTCCTGAACCCCCGGCTCGAACGCGACCTCCGCGGGAAGCCGGCGACGCTCGTCTCGCACGGAGTCCCGCAGGAGCGGGTCATGCGGAGAGAGCTGATCTCGCCCTCGGAGCTCGAGGGCGCGCTCCGGCGCCAGGGCTATCGAGGAGTCGAGGCCGTCGACGAGGCAGAGCTCGATCCCTCGGGAGCGCTGGAGGTGACCGCCAAGCCGCACGCCACGCTCGAGGACGTACTCGCGGCGCTCGAGCGGATCGAGCGCAAGCTCGGCTAGCCGCCCTCGCGCCCCTCGAAGAGCGTTCCGGCCCGGATCCGCGCGGCCATCTTGCTGGAGTCCTCGCGATACACAGTTCCGTCCTCGAACTCGATCACCGGGAGGTGACGCTGCCCGGTCAGGCGCTCGACCTCCGAACGGCGTCCCTCGAGGTAGGACTCGCCGATCACCTCGTACTGGATGACCATCTCTTCGAGCGCGCGCTCGACGCGCCAGCATGGGTCGCCGTCGGCCTTCAGCCAGCGAACCTTGCAGCGGCGAAGCTTGACCTTCGGCATCTCGACTCCTTCGGACGGTTTCCGGCGATGATCGACGATTCTGGCTGCCCGCGTGGCGCTTCGGGCAGAATTCCTCTCCGTGCAACGCTCGGTCGACCTTCCGCCCCGTTACCGCCTGATCCGCCCGCTCGGAAGTGGCGGGATGAGCGACGTTTATCTCGCCGAGGACGAGACGCTCGGACGCCGGGTCGCCGTCAAGGTTCTCTCCGAGGCATTCTCGGAGGACGACGCGTTCCGGGAACGGTTCCTGCGGGAGGCTCGGACGGCCGCCCGGCTCGGACCTCACAGGCGTGTCGTCACCGTCTACGACGTCGGCGAGTGGGCCGGCCGGCCCTACATCGTGATGGAGCTGATCGAGGCGGGAACGCTCGCCGACCGGATCAGCGACAAGCCGCCCGATCGTGCCACCGCGCTCGCCTGGCTCGCGCAAACGGCCGAGGCCCTCGATGCGGCACACGCCGACGGCATCGTCCACCGTGACGTCAAGCCCGCGAACCTGCTCCTCGACGATCAGGGCGAGGTCCGGATCGCCGACCTCGGGCTCGCCTGCCCGGAGCTCGCCGGCTCGGGCCTGACTCCTCCGGGGGGCCTCGTCGGGACTGCCGGCTATCTCGCTCCCGAGGTCGAGGCGGGTGGGAAGGCGACCGCGGCGACCGACAACTATGCCCTCGCCGTGGTGGCGTGCGAGCTGCTGGCCGGGAAGCGCCCGGCCGATGGACGAGCCCCGAAGGGCGTACCGCGCGAGGCGACGGCCGTGATCGAGCGCAACCTCTCGACCGACCCGAGCGCGCGCTACCCGTCCGCAACCGCCTTTGTCGCCGCGCTCGCATCCGCGCTCGACGACCGGCCAACCCGCGTGCTATCCGCTCCCGCCGGTCAGCAACCGACCCGAGTCCTCGAGCAGAAGCGACCCAGGCGCCGGCTGCGGAGGGCGATCCTCTTCGCTGCCGCCCTCACCTTGACCGTCGCGGGGGGCCTCACCGCTGTCGCGATCGCAACCGGCAAGTTCTCCTCGCCGCCGGAACCTGTCGCGAAGCCTCAGCCGGTCGTCCAGCGCTGCACGATCTCACCCGTCGACCACGACGCGAACCTCGTGGCGATCGGCGTCAAGGCCCACAGATTCTGCCGTCAAGAGGTCGCCGCCCTCACCGGGCAGGGCGCTCAGACCTGGGTGTTCCGCCGTGGACGAAAGCTCCGTGCGCCGGACTACGGACAGCCCGAGCAGCTGACGCTCGTCTGCTCGCTTACGCACCGCGGGCTGGAACTGACCGTGCTGGACGACGGCAAGCAGGACATCGGTACCGCGCTCTGTCAGCGCTACGCGTAGTACGGAGCGGCCAGCAGGACTGCGAGAGCCGTTTGGCCCTCGGCCAGCTCGCCGGCGAGCGCACGCCTGATCGCCTCGTCAACAGGCACGCGGACGAGCGTCACCTCTTCCCCCGCCTCGGGATTGGGAGCCTCGAGCGTGACGCCGGTTGCGAGGTACACGTCGGAGCGCAGGCTCAGATGCGCGCTCGACGAGTAGAACGTCGTCAGATGCCGCCAGTGCCGGGCGGTCCCCCCCACCTCCTCGGCCAGCTCGCGCTCGGCGGCCTGACGCGGCGCTTCGCCCTCCTCGACGCTTCCTGCAGGGACCTCGAGCGTCCAGTCGCGAACGGGATGGCGATACTGGCGAACGAAGACGAGCTCCCCGTCATCGGTCACCGGCACGACGAAGACAGCCCGCGGCGTTGCCAGATACGTGTACGAAGCCTCGGCTCCGTCACGGGTCAGGAGCCGGTCGGTCACGACCGCACGCCACGGCGAGCCCGCGATCAACTCGCTCCCGGCAAAGCGCATCCCCGGCGGGGCACCGATCGTGCCGGCTGCGTCGAGCTCGCGGAGCAGCGCGCACGTCCGCGCGGCCCGAAGGCCCTCGATGTTCGCGAGCAGGAAGTCCAAGTCGACGAGCGTGTCGACGTCACGCCACGGCTCGAGGAGGGCGAGCCTCAGCCCCGCCTTCCGGCAGCGCTCCTGCGTAACGGCGAAGACGGCCGGCGTCGACCAGGGGATCTCGCGAAACGGCTCTGCGTGGGCATCCCGCATGGCGATCATCCAGTAGCCACCATCGAGCGCCGGGCCGAGGACGACGTCGGCCCCGTCGGCAAGCGCCTCGAACGCCTGCGCGAGCGATCCCGGCGGGATGCCGGGTGTATCCGAGGAGACCATCGCCACGGGCCCATCGGAAACGTGCCCTGCGATCCCACGAGCCAACGCGTCGGCCAGCCCGCGGCCCTCCTGAAGGACGAGCGGCGTACCGGCTCCGGCGAGTGCGCCGAGCGCCTCGGCATCCGTGGGATCCGCATAGAGGATTCGTACGTCCGCGACCTCGGCCCGGCACGCATCGAGCGTGTCGAGGAGAAGCGCTCGGTGAAGCTCCGCGGCCTGTTCCGCTGTCAGCGGCGGGACGAGCCGCGTCTTCGAGCGCCCTGGAACAGGTGCCTTCGCGACGACGAGAACGGTGGACGTCACGACAAGCGCCTCACGAGGCCGAGCGCTTTCTCGTCCCAACGGGCACGGTGTGTGTCGCCCGTGGCCGTACCGCCGCCGTTCTCGAGGAACCAGTCGTAGGCGCGCCCGAGCGCGCCGGCGCTCGAGCAACGCGGCTCCCAGCCGAGCACGCGTTGCGCCTTGGAGACATCCGCGATGACGTCACGGTCGGCGGTTCGGTAGTGCCACTCCGAAAGCGGCGACAGCCGCGCCAGCTCGAGCCCGCGGAGGGCCACGCGGGCAAGTCCCGCAGGAAGAGGCGTGATGCAGCTCGACGAGCGGGCGTGCGCGATCAGCTCGCCGAGGTCGTCTGCCACGGTCCCGTTTGAGGACGCGCCGACGTTGAACGTCTCGCCGGCGACCGGAGCTTCCGCGGCGAGCAGGACTGCATCGACCAGATCGTCGACGTCGAGGAGCTGGTAGGAGTTCGTGCCCGGACCGAGCGTGTACACGCGGCGGCTTTCGCGCACCCAGTCGAAGAGGATCCCGAAGATGCCAAGACGCTCGGGCCCGACGAACGCACTCGGGCGAAGCACGACGACCTCGAGCCCGCGCACGTTGAATGCGCCGCACACCTTCTCGGCTGCGGCTTTCGAGGCGCCGTATGGCTCGATCGGCGCCGGCGCCAGCTCCTCGGTCGCGGGGCGGTTCAGCGGGAGCCCGTACACGACGGCCGAGGAGATGAAGACGACTCGTCGCACACCGGCGTCCGCCGCGGCCGCGAGCAACGTCGCCGTTCCTTCGACATTCACGGATCGGATCTCCTCACGCCGGCCCCGGCTCGGTAGCGCCGCGGCCGCGTGCACCAGGACGTCGGCCCCGGCGCACAGCCGGGCGGAGGCCGCCGCGTTGCGGATGTCCCCGTCGAGGGGGGTGACGCCGCGCTGGCGGTCGGCCCGGGCCAGGTCGAGTGTGCGCACCCGGTGACCGTCGGCGATGAGCCGCCGGGCGAGGTGGAGCCCGAGGAACCCGCTTCCGCCGCTGATTGCCCAGAGCGCCATCAGCCGAGCTTGCCAGAGGGCGCGCCGGCAGGCAGCAGCACTTTGCTGACTCGTCCGGATCTAGTTATTGACTAATTACTTTCTCCCTGCTAGGGTGGGCGCCGTGACGAAGACGAGTGAGCGGATGAACGCCGTCGACCGGCGCGAGATGATCCTCGCCGCAGCAGTCGAGGAGATCGCCGTCAGCGGCTTTTCCGGCGCCACGACCGCCGATATCGCGAAGCGCGCCGGGATCTCTCAGCCGTACGTCTTCCGGTTCTTCCCGACGAAGAAGGACCTCGCGATGGCGGTGATCGACCGCTGCATCTCGCGGATCATCGCCGACTGGGAGACAGCCGTCCCTCAGCCAGGCGAGACGCGGCTCATGACACTCGGCCGAACCTATCGGGATTCGCTCCCCGAGCGGCGTTCCGAGCTGATGGTGCTTCTGAACGCCTACGCCGCGGCGGAGGATCCCGAGATCGCCGCCGCCATGCGTCACCATCTGAGCCGGATCTATCGTTACGTCATCCACCTGCTCGAGCGGGACGGCAACCCGAATCCCTACGAGGAGGCCGGCGCGTTTCTCTCGCGAGGCTTCCTGATCAACGCGGCGATGGCAATCGGGCTCGAGAGCGCGCTCACTCCCGAGGAGTGGTCCGGGATCTGCGGCAAGACGGCCGTCGCACGCATCGAAGACAGGCGCGAGCACGACGCAGCTTAAGGGCGGGTTCTCTCTTTTTCACCACTTCGTAAGTAATTGATTACAAGTAAGGAGGCGCGATGAAGACCAGATCCAAGACCCTCTGGACGTTCATCATCACATCGGTGGCGCTCTTCATGGTCACCCTCGACAACCTCGTCGTGACCATGGCCCTGCCGGTGATCCGCGAGGATCTGAACGCGTCGCTCTCGCAGCTCGAGTGGACGGTCAACGCCTACACCCTGACCTTCGCCGTGTTCCTGCTCACAGGCGCAGCCCTCGGCGATCGGTTCGGGAGAAGGCGCCTGTTCGTCGTCGGCATCGTAGTCTTCACCCTCGCCTCGGCGGCCGCAGCGCTCGCCCCGAGCATCGAGGCGCTCGTCATCGCGAGAGCGATCCAGGGGCTCGGTGGTGCGATGGTCACCCCGCTCACCCTCACGCTCCTGAGCGCCGCCGTCCCCGCCGAGAAGCGCGGGCTCGCCCTCGGCGCCTGGGGTGGAATCGGCGGCCTCGCGGTCGCGCTCGGCCCGGTCGTGGGCGGCGCGATCGTCCAGGGAATCTCATGGCAGTGGATCTTCTGGCTGAACGTCCCGATCGGTCTCGTGCTCGCGCCCCTCGCCCTTCGACGCCTGACCGAGAGCCGCGGGCCGGACAGCGCGCTCGACCTTCCCGGGCTCGCATTCGTCAGCACGGGCCTCTTCGGCATCGTGTGGGGTCTCGTGCGGGCGAACGCCCAGGGATGGACGAGCCCCGAGATCGTCGGCTCCTTCGTCGCCGGCGCGGTCCTCCTTGCGGCGTTCGTCGGCTGGGAGCTCCGTACGAAAGCGCCGATGCTGCCGATGCGCTTCTTCAAGAATCAGACGTTCGCGGCCTCGAACGCCGCATCCCTGTTCATGTTCTTCGGGATGTTCGGCTCGATCTTCCTGCTCGCGCAGTTCCTCCAGACGGTGCAGGGGTACTCGCCGCTCGACGCCGGTCTGCGGACACTCCCGTGGACGGCAATGCCGATGTTCGTCGCCCCCATCGCCGGCTCGCTCTCCGATCGCATCGGAGGACGCCCGCTGATGGCGCTCGGGCTTGCCATGCAGGCCTTCGCACTCGGCTGGATGGCGTACGTCACCGAGCCGGATGTCCCGTACGCCCAGCTCGTCCCGCCATTCATCGTCGCGGGCATCGGGATGGGACTCTTCTTCGCCCCGGTCGCCAACGTCGTTCTCTCCGCGGTGCGCCCGATCGAGGAGGGGAAGGCCTCGGGCACGAACAACGCGATCCGCGAGCTCGGCGGTGTCTTCGGCATCGCGGTCCTGGCCACGATCTTCGCCACGTGGGGCGGCTACGAGAGCCCCAACGCCTATGTCGACGGCCTGACGCCCGCGCTCTGGGTGGGGGCGGGCGTCGTCGGGGTCGGCGCGATCGCCGCGCTCCTGATCCCGCGCCGCAAGCGGGCACAGGAGGTCGAGTCAGCCGCGCATGAGCAGGTCGCCAAGGCTGCCTGATTCAAGGCCGCTCACCGCTATGCTCGCGCGCCCTCTTGGGGGCGATGACGGGTCGTGGTTCGCCGTCGACTCAGCGTCCGTGCGCCACCCGAATCGCTCGTCGTTCAAGTTCCGTGCCGAGCCGCATCTGCCGCCTTGGCGAGACCTCGTAGCGTGGAGAAGAACGCCGGCGATTGGCCGAGGAACAGCCCGCTGGCCGTCAGCGCCTTGACCGCGCCCATCGCCGCCCCCTTCGTCTCCGTTGGGCGAATGATCGAACAAACCGGAAACTTGCGTCTGAGGAATACGGTTGGCTCCGGCATGACCAGCTCGGTCTCGAAGTCGTCTCCGAGCGCGTTCAGGTCGGGAAACACCAACCCGTTCGTGGGGTCCGTGAGAGCAGGTGCATTGCCGGCCGTGTCATGCCAGATCTGGAAATGCATCGTCTCGGTGGGGCCGATGCTGAGCAGGATGCGCAGCACTTCCGGATTGGTGACCCGTTGGGCCAGCGATGGATAGAGGCTGCTGCCTCCCTGCTCGACGGAACCGAAATGAAACCCTGCTGTGTTGGCGATCGCCTGCAAGTGGTCGGGAGGGGTGAGGTCGTCGTCGTTTCGCGGAATGGCCGGAAACTGCCCGTGGCTCAACCCCGGCACCGCTTGTGGGAACGTGTCACCGAAATCGGGGTTCTTCGTATCGCTCCGATAGCGCGTCCACCAGCTGGTGTCCACGGTGAGCTGCATCAGGTTGGTGAGCCGGCCGATCTGCTGCGCACCCGTCGCCTGGCTG
>JBBQXH010000103.1:0-8524 GCA_038209835.1 Gaiellales bacterium
TCGAACGGCTTCAGGTCGAGCTCTGGCACTCGCGGATGGGCATCGCGCCGGGCGACGCCAACAGCGAGCCGGCGGTCGACGAGGCGACGGTCGCACCGGAAGCGGAGACTGCGCTCGAGGCGGAGCTCCAGTCGACCTTCTCGCGAGTCGCGAAGCGCTTCCACGCGCCACGCGTTTTCCACCGCGGGTAGCCGAGCTTTACTCAGTCGTAACGGTCTGGCCGCCAACGGCGGTGCCGTCCAACTGGACCTGATGGATCGATTGCTTGGCGTTGGTGGCGATCGTCAGGAGGGCAGACCGGTTGCCGGCGGTGCTCGGCTGGAAGACGACTTGGACGGTGCATGACGCTCCAGGCGCGACGTTCTTCTTCGTCGAGCAGGTGCCGCCCTGGGCGATTGTGAAGTCTCCCTGGTTGGTTCCGCTGATTCCGATCGCCTCGAGTGAGAGCGGGCCCGTGCCCGTGTTCCGCAGGGTGATCGTCTGTGGGTCGCTCGAGGAGTCGACATCGATCTGGCCGAAGTCGACGGGCTCGGAGGGAAGCTGAACCTTCGGGTCGCCGACCCCCGAGCCGCGGAGCTCGATCTTCGCCGGGCTGCCCTGGGCATCGTGCTTCACGTTGAGGGTGGCATTCTGCTGGCCGACCGCCGACGGCTTGTACGTCACCGAGATCGCGCAGGCGGCCCCTGCCTTGAGCTTCTTCTCCGTCGAGCAGGTCGACTTGTCGGTGATCGTGAATGTGTCGGCGGCGCCACCCTGGAGGGCGAAGCTCTGGAAGGCTAGCGGCGCGTTGCCGGCGTTCGTGATGCTCACCTTGCGCGTCTCCGACTTGCCGAGCTTGACCGCACCGAAGTCGAGGCGCGTCGTCTCGACGACGACAGCCGGGTTGCCCGTTCCTGTTCCGGAGATCCCGACCGAAACCGGCGCGGCCCCGGCGTCGAAGCTCACAACGAGGTCTGCGGCCCGATCTCCGCGGGCCTTCGGCTTGAAGCGCACCGAGATCTTGCACGACTCGTCCGCGTTGAGCGGTGCCTGCGTCGTGCAGGTCGTGCTCTTCTTTGCGATCCCGAAGTCCTTCTTGTCCTCACCCTGGATCGCAAACTTGGCGATGCCGAGCGGGTTTGACCCGGAGTTCGTGAACGTCACGGTCTGCACGGCGCTCTTCTTGCCGAGATCCTGGTCTCCGAAGTCGACGCTCGACGAGCTCAGCGAGACGGTATCGGACGGCTGGTCGGAATCGCTCGAGCGAAATGCGAGATACCAGATGAGGAAGCCTGCGAGTGCGAGGAGTGCGACGACACCTGCGATGACCCACCCGCGATAGCTCGGCTCCGGCGGGCGCCTGCCCTCTGGGCGCCGAGCCGCCGTGCGGCTCCGGTAGGTGGTCGTCACCTCCGGATCGGTGAGAGGAATACGGGAGGGATCCGCTTCTGGCACGCGCGGATCGGGATCTCCCGGATTCGGGGGAGGTAGTTGGGAGCCGGGGTCGTCGGGAGTCACTGGCGGCGGTTGGGTCTACCCGAGCCTGAATCAGGATAGCCTCGGGTCTGGACGTCCACTTCGGCGTGGGCGCCCGTCGTCCTACCGGAAGACTCGGGCGGTCACGACGATGCGGGCGGTTTCCCGAGTTGGTGGCGCAGGGCGGTCTCGAGCTGGCGCTCCTGGAAGACGAACCCGCTTGCCTCGAGCTTCGCCGGCTTCACGCGCTGGCTGGCGAGAAGGAGCGCCTCGCCGAGCTCGCCGAACAGCGTCTTGACGACTCCGGCCGGGAGCGGGAGGAAGGTCGGGCGTCCGAGCACGCGTCCGAGCGTCTTCGTGAACTCGGCGTTCATGACCGCCGTCGGGCCGACAGCGTTCACAGGCCCTGACAGCGACTCGGTCACGAGGGCGTGGTGGTAGGCGCCGATGACGTCGTCGAGAGCGACCCAGCTCATGTACTGCCGCCCGCCTCCGATCCTGCCGCCCGCTCCCAGCTTGAACGGCGTCAGCATCTGTGGAACCACCGACTCGAGAATCACCCCGGTGCGAAGATTGACGACACGGATGCCGGCCTCGCTCGCTGGAGCAGTTGCGGCCTCCCACTCCTTGCAGACGCCGGCGAGGAAGTCGTCTCCAGGCGGGCTGTCCTCCGTCAGGATCTCGTCTCCCCGGTTGCCGTAGTAGCCGATCGCCGAGGCCGCGACGAGCACAGAAGGCTTGCGCTCCAGGCTTGCCAGCGTCTTGGCGAGCAGGCGAGTCCCCTTGCGCCTGCTTTCCAGGATCGCCTTCTTCTTTCCGTCGTTCCAGCGGCCGGTGATGCTCTCGCCGGCGAGGTGGACGACCGCATCGACGCCTTCGAGCGCGCTGCGGTCGAGCGTTCCCGCTTCGGGATCCCAACGGATCTCGCTCGAACCAGGCGCCGCAGGCTGGCGGCCGATCCGGTCGACGCGATGGCCTCCGGTGGTCAGGAATGCGGTGAGCGCCGTGCCGATGGCGCCTGTCGCGCCGGTGATCGCAATTCGCATCTGTCTCTCCCCTGCCGCTTCGTGTCTCGCGAGGTCATTCGCCGTCCGCCGGTGGCGGAACGCGAACATCCGCTCGAGCGAGTGTTCGGTGAATGTACCGCCGACGAGTTCGCCGACGGTCGCGCCGGGGAGCCGGTACTCGATCTCGTCCTCGAGCACGCTCGCTTCCGGGCCGTCGGGGATGAAGCGATGGGTGTGCGTCCAGGACGCGAACGGGCCCGACACCTGGTCGTCGACGAACTGGCGGCCCTCGACGTAGTTTCGATGGACGGCGACCCAGCGCTGTCGAACAGGTCCCTTCCTCAGCTCGATCGTCGCCCTGTCGCCGTCACGGATCCCGCCGGTTTGCTCGATGATCCTGACGTCCTCCCAGGGAGGGCTGAGGCGCTCGAACGCTCCGGGGCGTTCGTGCCAGGCGGCGAGCTTCTCGGCCGGGAAGGGCATGCGAGTCCGTTTGACGAACGTGGTCACCGCTCTTCCTACGGTGCCACAGCGGCGTCGGATGAGCTCAGTCGATCCACACGTGGGCCGGCTCGCCGTAGGGGCGTCGCAGCTCCGCCACGGCGTGCTCGACCCGTGCGATCAGCTCGTTCGCGACGACGATCGTGGGCTTTCGCGGCTCGACCTCGATCGGGTCTCCGACGAGGACGTGGACCTTCGGCAGGCCCAGCTTGAACCTGCTCGGACGGAGAATCCGCTCGGTGCCGACGAGGCACACGGGAACGATCGGAGCTCCGGTCTCGAGCGCCAACCGCGCTGCGCCGCGCTGAAACGGACGATCCCGGTACGGAATGCACGTTCCCTGCGGGAAGATGCCGAGCGGCTCGCCGGCGGCCAGAAGTCCGCGCGCGCGGGCCATCGCCTCCCGATCGCCGACCCCGCGCGAGACCGGGATCGTGCCGAAGCCCTTCATGATCTCTCGCAGGATGGGGTTGCGCCACAGCTCGGCCTTCGCCAGGTACCTGATCATGCGAGGTGTTGCGATCCCGAGGATGAAGGGGTCGATCATCGACTCGTGGTTCGCGGCGAGGATGCACGGGCCGTCGGCCGGGATGCGATCGCCCCCCGAGACCTCTGCCCGGTAGACGAGCCTGAGGAGGGGGCGGATGGCGTGCTGCCCGAGCGTCTTGTAGAGGATCGGCACTCGGCTAGAACGTGAGTCGGGGCGAGGGATAGCGTGGCAGGGCCGAGTTCAGCGGCCGCGTGAGCACGATCTGGAGGTCGCGAAGCGAATGCGTGCGGAAAAGCGCCTCGCACGTCGCGAGGTAGTAGTCCCAGATCCGGACGAACCGCCGGTCGTAGCCGAGGGCGTAGACATCGTCGAGCCTGGCCGAGAACCGCGCGCGCCACTCTTGCAGCGTCTCCGCGTAGCAGATGCCGATGTCCTCGACGCCGTGAACGACGAGCCGGGACGAGCGCGTCGTCGCGTGCGTGATCGCCGTCAGCGAGGGGATCAGCGATCCGGGAAAGACGTACTCCCTGATCCAGTCGCGGTTCCGGCGTGTACGCGCGTACCGCTGATCGGGCACCGCGATCGTCTGCAGGCCGATGAGGCCGCCGTCTGCCAGAAGACGGTCGCAGGTCGCGAAGAAGGTACCGAACTGCTTCTCGCCGATCGCCTCGAACATCTCGATCGAGACGATCTTCGTGAACGACCCTTCGACGAGCCGGTAGTCGCGAAGCAGAATCTCGACACGGTCGGCCAGGCCGGCCTCGAGAATGCGCTCGCGTGCGAGATCATGCTGCGCACGGGAGATCGTGACCCCGGTGACGCGGGCCCCGCGCTCCTGCGCCGCATGGATCGCGAAGCCGCCCCACCCGCATCCGATCTCGAGCACGTGGTCGTCAGGGCCGATCGCGAGCTTCTCGCACAGCCGGCGCATCTTCGCCTGCTGGGCGTCCTCGAGCGACTGTCCCTCGTGCTCGAAGTACGCGCACGAGTAGGCGAGCGACGGGTCGAGGAAGAGCTCGAAGAGGTCGTTCCCGAGGTCGTAGTGATACGCGATGTGCTTTCGGGCGCGCGTCTCGTCATTCGACGAGGCGAGATGCGGTCTCAGCGCCTTCAGCCGGACGAGAGTCGAGAACGGCTTCCGCTGCGTTGCCCACTCGGCGTTGCGGATCAGGAGCTCGAACAGGCCAGGGAGGTCATCGCTCTCCCAGTCGCCGGCGACGTACGACTCGCCGAGCCCGATCTGGCCGCCGGTCGCGATGCGCCGGAAGAAGTCCTCCGAGTGGATCGTGGCCGAGACGGACGGCCCGTCGCCGTCGCCGAATCGGCGGACGGTGCCTTCCGGCAGACGAACCGTGAGCTCGCCGCCCCTGATCTGCCCGAGCGCCCAGAACACGACTCGTCGTGCGAGATCTTCGAGGCCCGTTCTGTGTGCGACCGGCGGACGCCGAACCGCCTTTCCCGCCTCGGCGGTCGCCGTCACGCCGCCACCGAGCCGCGACCGGGAGCGAACGGCGGCTTGTGATGGAAGGGGACGCCCTTGAGGTAGAGCTTGAGCGCCTGCCAGTGAATGAGCGTGATGATCTGAAGCGTCATGAGCGGGAAACGGGCAAGCGCTTTCGCCACGGTGGCGTTCGTCAGCTCATGCCGCTCCCCCGCCAGCACCGAGCCGAGTCGCCGCGTTCCGTCTTCCCACACATCGACGCGGGCAAACATGTGCTCGCCGGGCTCTGAGAAGAAGAATCGATACTGCTGATCCAGCCCGAAGAACGGCGAGACGTGCAGCTTCTTCTCGTGCTGGAACGCGAGCCCTTCATGCCCGGGCAGCGCGTCGTCCTTCGTCAGGAGGTACGGGAACATCTCGCCGAACGTGTTCGAGACCTCGGCGACGATGCACTCGAGCTCCCCGTCGGCCGAATAGCAGTAGAAGAAGCTGACCGGGTTGAAGACGTACTCGAAGACGCGGAGGTTCGTGAGCAGCAAGATGCGGCCGCCTTCGAGCTCGATCCCGTTCTCCGCAAGGAACCCGAGAAGGTTCTGCTTGATGGGTCTGTGCGGATCGCCAAGGTGATCCTCGCTCGAGAGGCGCAGGACGTTCGAGCGGGTCGACGAGAAGAGGGCCAGGCGTCGGTCGAGCTCAGGCACCTCGTCGAGGTCGAGGACGTAGAAACACACGCCGTAGCGGAAGACGTTCTCACTCGGCTCCTGCCGGGCATGGACGAGCGTCCCGTTGTAGAGCCCCGATCTCATGTGGAGACTCCGAGCGCCCGGGCAGCGGCGAGTCCCGAGACGAGACCATCCTCGTGGAAGCCGTACCCGTGATAGGCGCCGCAGTACGCCGTGTTCCTCGGGCCTGAGAGACTCGACAGCTCGGCCTGGGCCCTGAGGCTCTCGAGCGTGTAGAGCGGGTGGCGGTAGGTGATCCGCTCTATTACCCGCTCCTCCCGGATCTCGTCCGAGCGGTTCAGGGTGACGCAGTAGTGCTCGCCGGGCCTCAGTCGCTGCAGCTTGTTCAGGTAGTAGGTCATCGTCGGTTTCGAGGTGGGTGAACGGCAGTCGTCCAGCTGGTAGTTCCAGGATGCCCGCGCCCGCTCGGTCTCGGGCAGGAAACGGTCGTCAGTATGGAGGACGGTGTCGTTCGTCGTCGCGCGAAACGTGCCCAATATTCGCCGCTCGTTGTCAGATGGATCGACGAGAAGGGCGAGCGCCTGGTCGGCATGCGTCGCGAGAACGACCCGGTCGAAGCGATGTTCGTCGCCGTCCGCCGTTCGGATCACCGAGCCCTCGGCGCTTCGGGCGACCGAGGTGACAGGCGTCGAGAGGCGTATGAGCCCGCCCATCCGAGCCAGCATCGCGGCGATGTATCGGTGGCTTCCTCCCGTCACGGATCTCCACGGATAGCGCCGGAACCCCAGCATCGCGTGGTTGTCGAAGAAACGGACAGCGTAGGCGGCCGGGAAGTCGAGCGCGCGCTCGGGCGCCGTCGACCAGATCGCGGCGGTCAGCGGCACGAGGTAGTGGTCGACGAACGTGCGCGAGTACCGCTCCCTGGCGACGACCTCGCCGAGAGTGGCCTCTTCGTAGCCCGCGTCGTCGAGGATGGAGCGGGCCCGCGCGAGGAAGCGGACGAGGTCGGCGACGAGCCGGCGGAACCTTGGATCGAGGGCGTTGCGGGGCCGCGCGAGGAGGTGGCGGCTCGAGTACTCGAGCCTGCACCGCCGGCAGCTCACCGAGAACGACATCTCCGATTCCTGGGTCTCGACGCCGAGCTCGCGGAAAAGGCGCACGAGGTTCGGGTAGTTCTTCTCGTTGTGGACGATGAATCCCGTGTCGAGGCCGAGCTGACGCCCACCCGCTTCAACCGTGACGGTGTTCGTGTGACCGCCTGCATACGCGTTGCGCTCGAACAGCTCGACCTCATGGGAACGCGAGAGAGCGTACGCGGCGCCGAGGCCAGCGATTCCCGTTCCGATCACCGCGACCCTCATCGATCCGGATTCGTCGCCGCGGCGAACAACGGTTGACTTTGATCGCCTGCCTCTAGAATCAGGTTCCGATGGATCACGCTGTCGAACCGAGCCCGCGCGTCGCTACCGTGCGGCAGCGAACCACGTTCTGGAGCCAGCTCGCGGGCGTCGTGGCCGTCGCCGTCCCTCCAATCGGGATCCTCGTCGCGATGGGGCTTCTGTGGGGCGTCGCCTTTCGCCCGCTCGATCTCTGGGTGCTGCTCGGCTTCTACGTCTTCACCGGCCTCGGGATCACGCTCGGCTGGCACCGCTACTTCTCCCACAAGAGCTTCGAGACCTCGGCGACGGTCAAGGCCTTGCTGGCGATCTCCGGCTCGATGGCTATGCAGGGACCGCTCACCCAGTGGGTCACCGACCACCGTAAGCACCACGCGCTCTCCGACAAGGAGGGCGATCCTCACTCACCGCACGCCGGCCGCGAGCCGGGCATCGCCAGCGCCTTCCTGGGATTCGTCCACTCGCACGTCGGCTGGCTGTTCCTGACGAAGGGGATGGAGCGCGGGCCCGTGTACGCCAAGGATCTCTACGGCGACCCGATGATTCGCTGGATCGACCGGCTCTACCTGCTCTGGGTCGTTCTCACGCTCGGCATCCCGTTCGCCGTCGGCTACGCCATCGGGGGCACACAGCTTGGCCTCGAGGTCACGATCTGGGGCGGGTTGATCAGGATCTTCATCTGGCAGCACGTCACGTTCAGCATCAACTCGATCTGCCACATGTTCGGGCGTCAGGACTACCGCTCGCGGGACGAGAGCAGGAACGTCCGCTGGCTTGCGCCGCTGTCGTTCGGCGAGTCCTGGCACAACAATCACCACGCCTTTCCGAGCTCGGCGCGCCACGGTCTCGATCGCGGGCAGCTCGACCTCGCGTGGCTTGCCTGCAGCGGAATGGCGAAGGTGGGGCTTGTCTGGGACGTCAAGCGTCCGACCCCCGAGCAGCGCGAGCGGCGCCGGATCGACTCCGAATCGCCCGATCATGATGTCTGAGCCAAGACCTCGCTCGAGCTGAACCGGCGCAGCTCGTCGGCGACGAACTCGACCCAGCGATGCGCGCGCGGAAGGGGTACGAGCGAATCTCCGGGGCCGCGGAGCGCGACGCCGTGCATCGCGCCCGGGATCAGCGTGTGGCTCGTCTCGACCCCCCGCTCGCGGATCCGCTCGAGACCGACGAGGGTATGACGCGGGCTGACGCCCGGGATTCCCGGGAGCCAGGCGTCGAGCTTTCCGTGCGCGACCGCGAAGCGCTTCCCGTCGAGTGTCGACACGTCCGTCCGGTCCGGAATCCACGGGGCAAGTCCGATGATCGTCGAGACCGACGGGTGGTCAGCGATGCCGATCGCAACCGCGCCGCCCATCGAGAAACCGAGGATCGCAGTGTCGGTCGCCCCCGCGTCCACGGCCGCCTCGACGGCGGCAGCGCCGTCCTCGATGCAGAGGTCGAGTCGCCGCCAGGACTTGATCCGGTAGCGAACCTGGAGGAACGAGAGCTGTGGAAACTCCGGCGTGAGCCGGTCGATCAGGTACTCGAGGGTCGCGCTCCAGTCTCCC